>JAUNEN010000089.1 GCA_030525525.1 Erysipelotrichaceae bacterium | reverse complement strand
CGCCGAACGCTTCTTTGAGGTCTGTGTTATTGGTTCTGTCGGGATCCGGTTCAGTTTCTTCTGTATCAGAGATTGTGACACTGAGTCTGCCGCCGTCATAGCTGTCATTGCTTTCAGGGTTGACAGCGAACAGGATTTCATCACCGGCTTTGACATCGTAGGAGACATCGAATGTTTCGGTTCTGTCTTCTGCGAAGTTGCCCATGGTGTTGCTGCCAATCCACTTCTTCTCATTTCCGTTGAGGAAGATACGGACGCATGTGCCGTCGGCATCCGGATCTTCACTGTTGGCGAACTTCACATATTCACCCTTGATGTAGATCTTGCCGTTGCGTGCTGCAATCCACTTGTAAGCCGCATTTCTGCCGTTGCCCGGTTCAACAAAGTCTGCCTTCAGTTCAGGCTTGCCGTTGTTGTAGTATCTTGCATTGGCTTCATCATATTCGAGCTCTGTGAAGTTCTTCGAATCCCAGTCGCACATACCATAGTGCCAGCCATCGCTGCCCTGCGCACCGAATGCATCTTTCAGAACTGTATTGTTGGTTCTTGTGAGATCTTCCGGCTTTTCTTCTTCCGGATGATCGGAAATTGTGACTGCAAGTCTGCCGCCGTCATAGCTGTCGTTTCCTTCCGGATTGACTGCGAATATGATCTCATCGCCTGCCTTGACTTCATAGGAGACATCGAATGTTTCACTTCTGTCATCGGAGAAGTTGCCCTTGATGTTATTGCCCATCCAGTGTCTTTCCTCACCGTTGACGAAGATGCGTACTGTTGTACCGTCTGCGTTCGGATCAGCATTGTTGGCAAACTTCACATATTCACCCTTGACGTAAATGGTTCCGTCCTTGGCTGCGACCCACTTGTATGCTGCATTTCTGCCACTGCCCGGTTCAACAAAGTCTGCCTTCAGTTCAGGCTTGCCGTTGTTGTAATATCTGTTGTTATCGACATCATACGGGAGCTTTTCGAAGTTCTTTGAATCCCAGTCGCACATACCGAAGTACCAGCCGTCATTGCCCTGTCTGCCGAATGCGTCTTTCAGGACTGTGTTGTTGGTTCTGTCGGGATCCGGTTCAACTTCTTCATTGTCCTTTGCATCGCCGATTGTGACGGAGAGCGAACCTGCATCCCAGGCATTGTTTCCGTCCGGGCTGATCCGGAATGAGATGATGTCATTTGCCTTGACTGCCAGCTTGTCGAAGCGGAAGTCGAAGACATTGTCATTGCCGTCACCCTGTCTGACATTGACTTTCCTGGTGACGAGAACGTTGTTGTTATGATAGACCGTCAGGGTAATTCCGTCCGGATAGGAAGGATTTGCATCATTCTGACCGAACTTGACATATTTTCCGCTGACGTTGATTTCACCGTCATCCCTGACGACCCAGCGGTAGATCGGATTCTGTACAGATCCGGTATGGACATAGTCCTTCTTCATCTCAAGTCCTTCATCCTTGACTGAGATGTAGGCTGTCTTGTCGGCATTCATCTGTGTCAGAGGCTTTGCATTGGCAAGAGATGTGCCTTCCATGAAGTACCAGCCGTCTGTTCCCTGTGCAATCGAAGACAGGCTTGCAAGTGTTGTACGGTTGTCATTGCCCGGCTTCAGAACGAGTTCGGAGCTTGGTTCAATCGCAACAGCCAGTCTGCCGCCATCCCATGCGTAGTTGTTGTCAGCGCAGATCTGGAAGCTGAGCTTGTCGCCGCGTCTGACATTCAGTTTTTCGAAGCTGATCGGAATGACATTGTTGTTTCCGTCGCCGTGCTTGACATTGACCTTCTGTCTGAAAATGACGCGGTCATTCAGCCACAGCTTGACAGTCACGCCATCCGGCCAAGCCGGATTGGAATCTTCTTCACCGAACTTCATATATGTTCCGGTGATATCAATTCTGCCGTTCTGTCCGGGCAGCCACTGATAGATCGGATCGAGGATTGAACCTGTATGGACAAAGTCCTTCTTCATGACGAGGCCTTCTGCTCTTCTGGAGCCGTAGCCTGTGCCGTTGTCAATCTTCTTTGTCAGCACTTTTGCATCGGCAGGCGATGTACCTTCCAGGAACCACCATCCGTCAGTTCCCTGCTCAATGGAGGAAAGTCCTGCCAGTGAAGTGTTGTTGTCGTTATTGCCGACTGCGACAGTCGGTGTCCTGTCAGCGTCTTCGATGACGAAGAGATACTTGCCGCCGTCATAGGCTGCGTTTTCACCCGGATCGACGATCATGCTGATGCAGTCGCCCTTGCTTACCGCAACCCCATAGGTTGAAAGATCACCGGTAACCTCACGGTCGGTTAACGGAGCGAAGTACTGCTGCTTGAGAACCGTTCCGTTCTTCATCAGATATACAGTGACACCATCCGGCCAGGAAGGATTGCCGTCTTCGTTCTTCAGTTTTGTATATAACAGATCGATATTGATTCTGCCTGTTTCTGCCGCAACCCACTTGACGATTGCGCACTTGCCGTTGGCAGCCGGGACAATGTAATCCTTCTTGATTTCAATACCGTCATTTGTGTAATACTTTTCGCCGTTTTCGCACTTTTCAACATTGACTGCGCAGAACGGATCATGGTTGTAACCGTACTGGTAATACCAGCCGTTGTATCCCTGAGCACCGAAATCATCGATGACAGATGCGAAATTGGTTCTTGCTGTTTCATAGGATGCCGGAACATTTCTTTCGCTGTTGCCGACAAGTCCGCTTAAACTGTTGATCGCAAACTCGTACTTGCCCCCGTCATAAGCATTGTTGTCAATACCGCATACAACCATTGTGATGTACTGGCCTTTGCGGACACTGAGGGAAGGAATATCCAGACGCTTTGTTTCTTCGCGGTCTGTATACGGTGCAAATGTCTGACGGGCAAGGAGTGTATTGTCTGCATAGAGGGAAACCCTTGTGCCGTCCGGCCAGTCAGGATTCTTATCCTCATTCTTCATCTTCGTGTAGGAAGCACGGATGGAGATCACGCCGTTCTGGGCAACTCTCCATTTGATGACTGCAGAACTGTCATGTTCACCGGTGTTGACATAATCGCGCTTGATTTCCAGCCAGTTGTCAGAGAAGTATCTGTCCATTGACTTGTCAAACGGTGCCATGTTGCGGGCATTGAAAGGATCATCGCCGTAACCGCTCTGGAAAATCCAGCCGTTGGATCCCTGCGGGCCGAAGTCATCTTTGACATCCGCGAAGTTCTGACGGATTTCATCTGTTTCCGTATTCACTGCATTTTCATCTGTCGTTCCGTTGATATCAACAATCGTGACATCAAGTGCACCGCCGTCATAGGAGGAGTTGCCTTCGGCATCGACCATGAAATACAGCATATCAAGCGGTGTGACCGCCAGTGTCGGGATACGCTTCTTGATCAGAATTTCACCGTCATCCTTGACATCGACATGCTCGTTGTAAAGGCAGTCGCCGTTCTTGTAAATCTTGATTCTGGTTCCGTCCGGGAAATCAGGGTTGCCGTCATTCTGCTCGAACTTTGTATAGCGTAAGCGCACATCGACCGTGCCGCTGACTGCCGGCTGCCAGCCGAGAACTGCATTATGGTTCAGAGACGGATGAATGAAGTCTTTTTTGATCGTCAGTGCCGGTGAAATCGCATCCAGATATTCGCCGTTATGTTCATGGGAAACAAGATGCAGATCCGACGGATCATTTCCGTACATATAGCGCCAGCCGTTGGATCCCTGTTCACCGAAATCGTTTGTGCTGTTGGCATTGTTGTCTGTACGTGTGTCAGCGACCGGTGCTGCCGGCTTATGACTGACATCGGTGATCGCAGCATAAAGACTGCCGCCGTCATATGCATTGTTGGTGCACGGGTTTACGACGAAATAAAGACTCTCGAGTTCTTTGACTTCAAGATCGTTGATCTCGATCAGGGCGAAGTTTTCTTCTGTGACGCTGATCGGAACGATTTCGAGTTTTAAAAGCTCTTCTCCTTTATATACAAGCAGCTGAACACCGTCCGGATAAGACGGATTGGCATCGCCGTTTACATTTTTCACATAGGCAAGTGTCACATTGACTTTGCCGTTTTCGGCAGCGCGCCATTCAAGAATCGGAGAAACTCCGTTGGCTGTATGGACAAAGTTGTTCTTGATTTCAAATCCGTTTGCGCCGGCCTGTGTATACTTCTCGCCGTCAAAGCGTTCAGCTCTCAGAGAGCGCTGAGGTTTTTTGTAATCACCGTAGCGGTAGAACCAGCCGTTGGATCCCTGGGCACCGAAGTCAATGACATTGAATGCATTGTTGGTACGGGAAGGATCATCTTCAAAAGGCGGTTCATCATTTGCCTTGACGACAAATGCATCCGGCCAGAATTTTTCGATGACTTCCGTACCGGCAGATGAATCACTGCCGCCTTTCGGACCGAGAAGACCGCTGACTGCAACAGCACCTGCCACAATTGCCAGTACAGCTGCCGCGAGGATCGCTTTCATTTTGGTTGACATTCCTGCCAGGAATGCCAGAATTCCTGCTTTCTTTTTCCCGTTGTTATTTTCAGACATCTGGATACCTCCTTCCAAAAAGTATCAGTTCAAAAGATCGAGATTGTCGAAAGATACGGTGGAGTTGATTCCGAACAGCTGCCAGTCGTTTGCCTGCGAGCGGTACATTCTGGCTGTCAGAGCCACTTCATCATTCACATAGACACACCCGACACCGTCGTCGAGAAGGAATGAAATATGGAATGAATCTTTGCCGGAGAAGTCATAGTCAATGTATGACTGTGGATCGCTGTCCATCAGACGGTCGGTATTATAGAATTCAATCCTGTTTTCAGGAATGTTGAATACGAAGTTCAGTGCTCCGACATTTTCAATATCCGGTGCAAATGCAATTCCGAACATATCATCATCTTCATAGCCGGAAATATCCGCTTCGATTCTTCCGCTTTCGGGGAAGGCTTCAAACTGTACCAGTTCATATTCATCGCCGCTAAACTTCCATCCGTCATTCAGTGCAGTGACTGTTTCAGTTCTTTTGAGCGGTTCTTCTTTCACCGGACGGTTCATCTTCGCTGCCACCTGTTCATTGAGGATTGGTGTCAGTGTGCCGTCTTCATGCTGAGTGAGCTGATGGATGACCATGTTTCCTGCCCAGTCATAATCATTTTCATCGTCATGGCCGACCTTGGTTCCGTTCCAGCCGACGCAATACAGATGTTCGCCATCGGTTTCAAGTCTTCCTGCATAGAAGCCGTTGCCGTCGATTGTATCCTGCTCAGGTTTTCTGAACGGACCGTTGATTGAATCAGCTATACGGTAATGAACGACTCTGTCAGGCCACTGGTCTGAGAATGACAGATACCATTTGCTGCCGAACTTGATCAATGTCGGACACTCCATATTTGTTCCGTATCCGAGATCATCTTCAAAGAAGACACCTTCGTCTTTCCACTTGGAGAGATCTTTGGAAGTATATCTGACGATGACGCCGTTGCCTTCATAGCGTGTGACGACCAGCATCCAGTACTGATTTTCTTCCGGCACATAGAATACATACGGGTCACGGAAGTCTTCCGTGGAGTACTTTCCTTCTTCCAGGAATGTATCTTCAGGAATCTTTGTCCAGTTCAGCATGTCGGAGCTTGTCGCATGCATGACTGCTTCCTTCGGTGCCCGCCAGTCATTGTGGCCGGTATAGAAAGCATGATACTTTCCGCTCTGATCTTTCATCACGCATCCGGTACCGAGCGCGATATCCTGATCTTCTGCACTGTCTGCGTAAGGAATCACAATTCCCTGATCCTCGAATGTGCAGTAGTCTTCCGTTGTAAACAATCCCCAGGGATGATAGCCTGTCTTGCCGTCACGAAGATCTGCGAGGTAGAAAATATTCATTTTCCCGTTATCGTAGAAAGGCATCGTGTCGCCGACCAGAGCCGTATCATTCTTAGGAAATACAGAAACTGCTTCAATGTCCTCCGCTTCGCCGGAGCCCTCATTTTCTGCTGTTGCCTGCTGCGTGCCGCATGAGCACAGCATCAGGATGGATAATGCTGAGATAAGAATAGAACGCTTCTTCATAAAGACCTCCCGTTGACAGTGATGATTCAGCATTCGGTTTTGTGCGTTTGCACATTTATTGAAATCAAAATCGAATCATGCATGCAATTTTATTTAGCTGCAACTTAATTTTGTTAAGTTCGAATGTGCATTTGCACAATTCATTCCTTTTTTAAATATTGCATAATCCCCGAGAAATATCCATGCAAATATTCATGTTTTTTCAAAAAAAGCATAAAATTTTAACGAAGCAGCCGAAGAAACGTTTCACAGGAGCAGGCTGCTTCTGCGGGATGCTGAATGTCCTGATCAGACGGGTCTGAATGCATGAACAAAAAAAAGAATTCCGGTAAGACTCTGCTGATTCTTTCGACAGTCTTTATATTTCGGAATTCTTTTTTTCTTTTGTTTTTCAAGATCCGGATTGCTGTTTCCGGTGAAGGTATAAACTTCTTTTTTTATCAATGTTCCGGTGCTTTCACCACCGTCATGAAATATCGATTTCAATGTTTACAGTTATTACTGCGAGGTTAAGTTATTCAATTGTCAGGTAATTCTGTCCATTGGTCTGCCCTCATGCAGACTTTCACTTTCTTTTGATCAAGTGACCGGATTCTCCGGGATTCTTCGCCCCTCTTCAACTTTCTGCACAATTGAAGTGGACGGCTCTTAATATTCGAGCAATACCTCTTTCATGACCTGTACCTCCTTAATGATGTGTTGGTACTTCTCTCTCTTTACATCTTTAATATACCTGTGAGAAAAGTCATTAACAGTCTTTAAACGAAATTTTATTTCGGTTATAATAACCTTGTTGGGGCATCAGCCCGTTTTTTTATTGAGAAGAGCCTTCATATCATCCGGGATTTCCAGATCAATAACAATTTTTTCATTGGTAAACGGCTGTTTCAGTTCAAGATGCGAACAGTGAAGTGCTGCCCTTCTGATCAAAGATGTGTCGCCGCCATAGAGCCTGTCGCCGCATAAGGGATGGCCGGCATATGCCATGCCTGCTCTGATCTGATGGGTTCTTCCGGTAATAATGGAGACACGTACTTTTGAGCAGTTTTCATATTCTTCAATCACTTCATAATCCGTGATGCAAAGTTGTCCGCCCTCTTTGATGACGCGTTCACGTCTGCCGGATTCCTTGCTCAGACTGTAGGTCAGCCTGCCTTTTTTTTCTTCAAAGAATCCCTGAACAATCGCTGTGTATTCTTTATGGAGTATCAGTTCGTTTCTCTGCTTTGAAAGTCTTGCGGCAGAGGGCTGGTTTTTCGCATACAGCATGAGTCCGCTGACATCCTTGTCGAGTCGTCCTACGGGTCTCACTTTGAATGCGCCGCCGTAATAATTCTGCAGCACTGTTCCCATATCATCATCCAGGTGTTCATGACTTGGATGGCAGGGCATGCCGCTCGGCTTGTTGACAATAATCAGATCATGATCTTCATAGAGGATTTCAGGCTTGCTGTCGATCAGAAGTGCGGCAGCCGTATCCTGATCGGGAAATGTCAGTAAAATCACATCGTCAGTGCTCACAGGCTGTGTGACTCTGGCACTTTCACCGTTGTAAAGAATGCCGCCGGAGAATTTCAAACGGGAGATTTCTCTTCTTGAAAGACCGAGAAAACGCGACAAAACGGCCTTGATGGCAAGGCCGTTCATTTCTTCGCTGATTTTGATTTCAAGCGTTTTTTTCATCACTCACTCTTAATCTGTGAACGCAGATAGCTGTCAATGAAGCCATCCAGATCCCCATCCATGACGCCCTGGATATTGCCGACTTCATAGCCGGTTCTCAAATCCTTGACCATGGAATACGGATGGAAGACATAGGAGCGGATCTGTGATCCCCACTCATTTGCCTTGACTTCGCCTCTTACGGCAGCAGCTCTGGCTTCGTTTTCCTTGATTCTTAACTGCAGCAGCTTTGATTTCAGCATGTTGATGCAGGCTTCACGGTTCTGCAGCTGGCTTCTCTGAGTCTGACAGAAGACAACGATTCCGGTCGGCTTATGTGTCATACGGACAGCCGAGTCGGTTTTGTTGATATGCTGGCCGCCGGCACCGGAAGAACGCATGGTGATGACTTCGAGATCTTTTTCATCAATCTCGATTTCGGCATCATCTTCAAACTGCGGCATGACTTCCACTGACGCAAAGCTTGTATGTCTTCTTGCATTGGAGTCAAACGGAGAGATACGGACGAGTCTGTGAACGCCTGCCTCTGCCTTGAGATAGCCGTAAGCCATCGGACCTTCAAGAAGGACGGAACAGGATTTCATACCTGCTTCTTCACCTTCCTGATAGTCCATCAGAGTGATCTTGTAGCCTTTGCGCTCAGCCCATCTCATATACATTCTGTAGAGCATGCTTGCCCAGTCCATTGCTTCAGTGCCGCCGGCACCCGGATGGATTTCCAGAATGGCATTGTGGTTGTCGTATTCGCCGGAGAGGAGAACCTGAATTTCAAAGGAATCGAAATCCTTCATGGTCTCATTGAACTCTTCTTCGATCAGCGCATTCATATCTTCATCGAAGGAGACGGAAAGCTCAGCCAGTCCTTCGTTCAGATCTTCAAGTGCTTTTTTGAGTGAAGCATGCGTTTCGATCAGAGATTTCATCTGGTTTGTTTCCTTGATGATTCTCTGTGCCTTCTTCTGATCTTCCCAGAAGTCAGCCGCATTCATCAGCTCATTGTTTTCTTCGACTTTTGCCTGCTTCCCGGCAAGATCAAGGGAAATTCCCAGCTGATCAAGTTTTGCAAGGCTGCGGGCAACGCTCTGTTTCATTTCAAATAATTCCATAGTATTTACCTGTTCTTACGCTTCCTGCTCAGCCGGTGCTGAAACATTCATACAATAGGTGACAATATCCTGGGAGATTGTTCTCATCATTTCCTGGAACAGTTCAAAGCCTTCCTGTACATAAGCCTGCAGAGGATTGTGCTGTGCATATCCGCGTAAGCCGATGCCGCTTCTTAACTTATCCATGGTATCGATGTGATTTGACCATGCACGGTCGAACATATGAAGCGCAATCTGCTTTTCAAGACGGATCATCGCTTCACGCTTCGGTTCGATCCTGCTTTCATAATATGCCCATGCCTTTTCAAGACAGATATCAATCACATCTTCCCTGCTTCTGCCGGCAATATCCGATTCAGCGATGACTCCTTTGAATCCGAGATCGCTCAAACCTGACAGTAAGCCCGGCACATCCACATCCTGATTCTTCGATTCATAATTGATATGGGAAGCGACCATGTCGGAGATGACGCGCTTGAACATATCATGAATGACACTGTGAACATCATCGTTTTCGAGGATGTAGTTTCTTGTTTCGTACATGGACTCACGCTGCTGGCGCATGACATCATCATATTCAAGCAGCTGTTTACGGGAGTCATAGTTCACGCCTTCCACTCTTCTCTGGGCACTGGAAATTGACTTGGTGACTGTCTTTGATTCAATCGCCGTATCGCCGAGTGACTGGAACAGACCTTCCATTCTTTCCGAACCGAATCTGATCATCAGATCATCCTGAACGGAGACATAGAATCTGGACATACCCGGATCGCCCTGACGGCCGGCACGACCTCTTAACTGGTTGTCGATACGTCTTGACTCATGACGTTCGGAACCGAGGACACATAAGCCGCCGAGCTCTCTGACGCCTTCGCCGAGCTTGATATCGGTACCGCGGCCTGCCATGTTGGTTGCGATCGTGACTGCACCCTTGCGGCCTGCCATTGCGATGATATCAGCTTCACGGGCATGGTTCTTCGCATTGAGCACGTTGTGGGGAATCTTTCTTTCCTTGAGATATTTGGAAATCAGTTCTGAAGTTTCAACTGCGATGGTACCGACAAGAATCGGCTGACCGGTCGCATGGCGCTCAACGACTTCATCGACAAGTGCCTTGAACTTTGCCTTCTTTGTTCCGTAAACCGCATCCGGATAGTCAATACGCTTGACCTCCTTGTTGGTCGGAACTTCGTAGACATACATGTTGTAGATTTCCAGGAATTCTTCCTCTTCGGTTTTTGCTGTACCGGTCATACCGGCAAGCTTGTTGTAAAGACGGAAGAAATTCTGATATGTGATGGTTGCCAGAGTTGTTGTCTCCTGCTTGATGGAGATTCCTTCCTTGGCTTCAACTGCCTGATGCAGACCGTCGGACCACTGACGTCCTTTCATCAGACGTCCGGTATTCGGGTCGACAATGACAATCTCATCATTTTCTTCATCAACGACATATTCAATATCTCTCATCATGACATAGTTTGCCTTGAGAGCCTGATTGATATGGTGCAGCAGCTGTGTGTGGGAAAGGTCATAGAGGTTGCTTACACGGAATACCTTTTCTGCCTTGGCAACACCCTGCTCTGTCAATTGAACCGTACGGCTCTTGACATCAACTTCATAGTCTTCATCTGCCTTCAGACGCTTGACAAAGCGGTCTGCCTGCAGATAGAGATTGGCTGTCTGTTTCTGTCCGCCGGAAATGATGAGAGGTGTTCTTGATTCATCGATCAGGATGGAGTCAACTTCGTCGACGAGGGCGAAGTTCAGCCCGCGCAGAACTCTGTCTTCCACTCTGGTGACCATGTTGTCACGCAGATAGTCAAATCCGAGTTCGGAGTTTGTTGTATAGGTAATATCACATGCATAGGCAGCACGCTTCTGCGGTTTGGACAGCTGTCTGAGATTCAGACCGACAGTTAATCCGAGCCATCTGTGAATCGCACCCATCCACTCCGAGTCACGCTGTGACAGATATTCGTTGACGGTAACGACATGAACGCCCTTTCCTTCCAGAGCATTCAGATAAACAGCCATAACCGAAGTCAGAGTCTTACCTTCACCGGTTTTCATTTCAGCGATATCGCCGCCCTGCATGACCGCAGCGCCGATCAGCTGTACGGGATAAGGGAATTCACCGATCACTCTGTAGCAGGCTTCGCGGGCAGTTGCGAATGCCTCAACGAAGATGTCATCAAGGGTTGCCCCGTTGGCGAGCTTTTCTTTCAGATAAGGAGTCATAGCCTTGAGCTCCTCATCGCTCATCGATCTGTATTTCTGTTCAAGATCCAGTACAGGCTGGATCTTCTTTTCCATCTGCTTCAGTTTACGGCCGTCTTCATTGAATAATTTTGAAATAAAATTTGCCATAAATCCTCCGATCTGCCGATAGTTCAGCGATAGTATTATATCTTTTCACATGTTAAAGTGCAATGAATCACATCAGCCACCGGCGGTTTGCGGAAACCGTGTAGATTTCGATTCTGCAATCCAATCCTTTCAATGCATTCAGAGCGCCTTTTAAAGTCGATCCGGTCGTGACTGTATCATCGCAGAGTACAATTCTTTCTTTCAGTTCAGCATCGCTTTTCAGGATGATCCTGTGTTCGATTTCATGACGCTGGCTCACTGTCTTTTTCTTCTGAACATCTTCGTCAAGTTTGACAAAAGGCTCAATCATTTCCATTCCGGTGCATTCAAACATCTTCTCAAGATGAGAGAAGCCTCTGATCTCTTTCTTCATCACAGAGCTTGGCATCAATACAAGCTGTCTGTTTCTGTATGTCCTCTGAAACCATTTCAGTTCTTCAAACAGAAACGCATCTTTGAGCGCTTCATCTGCCAGTTCCTTATACCGGATCAGGCACTTTGAAAATGCTTCATTGTAAACATAGGAAGAACGTAACCGATACCCTTCAAAATCAAGCTGAATTCTCCTTTTATCCCACTGTCTGCGGCACTTCATGCATAACGGATCATCCCCATAGAAGATATCCCTTAAACTTCCGTATCCCATTTCATGATCACACATCAGACAGCGCATGCATTTGCCTCCCTGATTGTTTTCACGCAATCGTATACATGTTTTCTTTTTTCCGTGCAGAGAAATAAAACATCCCCGTCCGGATACACAAACGATCTGCCCGCTCTGCCAGCCATCTGGATCAGGGAAGCTTCCGAGAAGACATCTGATTCGGCATGAAAGACACAGATATCCGCCCCCGGTATTGTTACGCCTCTTTCAAGAACAGTTGTCGATACAATCACACCTGCCTTCTTTTTCCTGAATTCCGCGATCACTTCATCCCTGTTTTCGCTTCTGCTTGTCAGGACATCGCAATCCATGAAAAGCTTCAGAATTTTATGCATGAGATCTGCCATACGGATACTCGGCACAAAGACCATGCGCGGATGTTCATCATGTTTCTTCAGCCACACAAACATTCTTATAAGAAGAATGAATGCAAAACCAAGATGAACTTCGGGAACCGGCAGATCATGACCGTGGGGACGCCGGTAAAGATCAAGTTCTTTCATTTCTCCCTTTGCCACCCCTTCCTTCAATATGTCATCTGCCGTGGCAGTCAGGAAAATCCGATGCCCTCTGCAGGCGGTTTCTGCAATTCCATGCAGCACATCGCTGCCCGCAAACGGAAAGGCATCCGGCTCATCGAGAATCAGCAGATCAAAAGCCTGATAATACCGGTAAAGCTGATGGGTTGTGCAGATAATCAGATCGCCGTCTGTTTCCTTTGTATGCCCGCCGCATACGGCTGTAACTTTTGCATGCGGAAAATATTCTGCAAGCCGTTCTCTCAGCTCGAGAACAACCTGCCTTCGGGGAATTGCAAAGCATACCTTTTTTTGCTTCGCGAGCATCTTTGCAATACTGGCAACGACTAATTCTGTTTTGCCTGCACCGCAGACACAGTTCAATAAAATATCATCGGTATCAATT
>JAUNEN010000170.1 GCA_030525525.1 Erysipelotrichaceae bacterium | reverse complement strand
ATTTCTCTTTCGGACTGCCGTCCGCAAAACATACTTCATACTTTCCGTATGTCTGCTTTTCAATGCTGTCAATCAGTTCTCTTAAATAACGCTCAGGTGTTGCATATAAAGGAATGACAATTGAAAACAGCGGTGACTCAGGACTTTCCAGTTTTTCGGGTTTTTCCTGCCTGAGAGCAAGAACCTTGCGGAATGTGCTGTAGCTCATCGGTGTTTTTCTCTGCTCGCTGAAATTGTAGTTGCGCATCACCGAATAGGTATTCATCACCTTTTCCTTCAGCTGCGCAGCTTTGATTCCGGCTCTGTTCAGATGATATGTTTTCTTCCTCTTACCGGAAGAAATCACGAATTTATATGCTTTATGCGGATCACTGTCGAAAACGATCTCGAATCCGTACTGGTTTTCTCTGATAATCTGGTAGACCGCTCTGGAAACATCGGAGCGCTGTATGCGTGTCAGCTTGAAATCAACCGGATTTCCGGATGAATCCACAACTGAAAAATCCACCGGATCTTCCGGCTTTTCTCCGCACGCCCATCCTCCGAGTCTGGTTGTATTCTCATTTACACTGATCATTTCCAGGCTGTAGTATAATTTCTTCATTTTTACCTTTTCTTTCTCTCTCTGATCCGCTTCATCATTTCCTTCAGGCAGTAAATCCGCGTATCAATTTTTTCTTTTGTGGTTCTGGTGCTGTATTCTCCGGCATGAAGCGCAGTATTTTCATGTCTGCGGTATTGAATCAGAGGCATTCTGATCAGAATTGCTTCATGAGTATACTCGCCGAGATACGCAAACCAATAGTCGTAGGGGCACAGGTTCTGGTTATCAGGAAACGGCAGACAGAGCTCAAGAAACTCTCTTGTCATCGCCATGCATGCGCCTGTGTATCTGGTATAGGCAAGGGTTCTTAAGAATCCCTGCTCAATCTTATAATGCTCAAAGAAGGAAGGAATGGTCACATTCAGCTCAGCATCCGTGACCTCAGCATCGTGGACGGCAAGCTGCTTGTACTTGAGTGCCTCGCACATGACCCTGACCTTGTCATCCATCCATACATCATCCTGATCGGAAATAAATATAATCTCTCCGTCAGAATGCTTCAGAGCATTTTCAAAGTTCTTTGTATAGCCGTGTTCCCCTTCATTTTTATATAAATGAATCCGGGGATCATTGAGTGCTTCAATAATATAGAGTGTTGAATCTGATGATCCGTCATCAGAGATGATGACTTCATCATTTTCACCCAGCTGCTTCAGAATTGAATGAAGCTGTTCACCGATATATTTTTCGCCGTTGTATGTTGCCATACAGACGGATATTTTCTTCTTATCCATCAGAACTGCTCCGCAAATCCTTTCTCAAGTTTGTTGAAGATCATCATTCCGATCCACAATACCACTAATGCAAACACAGACAGAATGCCGAGTGCACCGAAGTCCGGAATCTGATGATAGAGGAAACAGTCGCGGTAGGCGTTGATAATCTGTGTAAACGGATTGAGGCGGATCAGTTTCACCAGCATCCCGGCTGACTCAAATCTTGAAATTTCATAGACAATCGGTGAGCCGTAGAATGCAAGCTGAAGAATAAAGTTGACGATATATTCCAGATCCTGCACATATGCATCGCATGCGCCGAGCGCCATTCCGAGTCCGAGTGAATAGACTGCCTGAATCAGAGCGATCAGAGGCACAAATATGATGTGCCACGTAATTCCCACACCGAAGATCAGACAGAAGATCAGGATGATCAGACATGAGATAAAGAAGTTGATCAATCCGCTCAGGATAGCAGAGATCGGCAGGATGATTCTGGGGAAATAAACCTTCTTGATAATTCCTGCGTTGTTTTTGATGCAGGTACCGCATGTGTTGATCGATGTCTGAAAGAATGTCCAGGGAATAATACCTGTAATCAGATAGACGACATAATTGTCCACCTGGTTCCCGATCAGATAGGGAAAAACAATTGCGTATACAAGAACCTGCAGCAGCGGGTTGACAAACGACCAAAGGACTCCCAGAAAGGAAGCCTTGTATTTGCCGCGGATTTCTTTTTTAATATTCGATTTCAGAAGTTCTCTGTAATCATACAGCTCTTTAAACATAGATCACCTCCGTACAACCAGAACGAGATAACGTTCGGTGATTCTGTTTCCGCTTTGATCATATAATCCGGCCGTCACGTTCAGATGGCCGTCTTCGATCTCATCAATATAGTCACTGATATCAATGTCTGCCGTAAAACCTGCTGTTTCCGCATCAAGGAAACCGCTGTACTGTTCAAGGAAGGCATCCACGACATCAGGTCTGTTTTCATTCTGCACATTCTCAATGACTTTATTGCCGGCTTTGAGGGTAAAGACCGCATTTTCGCAGTCGCTGATCTTCCATCCTCTGATACTGACAGTCTGATCGGCGGATACACTCAGATAATTCTTCGGCTGATCGATGTTGATCATACCGCTGAAGTTTCCGGTTCCCTGTTCCATCGCCAGCCTCTTGGATTCAAGATTGTCGATTGCCAGCTGTTTCAGATATTCATCAATGACGTAATTGGGATCGCCGTCCAGTCTGAAATCACCTTTGTAAATCCAGATCGCTCTTGTGCATAAGTCTCTGACCACATCAAGGCTGTGGGAAACAATGACGATCGTCTTGTCGCTTGCCTTCAGCTCTCTTAATTTTGCGTAGCATTTCTCCTGGAAGTGCTGATCGCCGACCGCAAGGATTTCATCGATCAGAAGGATTTCCGCATCGACATTGATTGCGATCGAGAAGGCAAGACGCATATACATACCGGATGAATAAGTCCGGATCGGCTCATCAATAAATGCACCGAGTTCGGAGAATGAAATGATGTCATCCATTCTCTTTTCAATTTCTTCCTGCGTCAGGCCGAAAATTGACGCATTGAAATAAATGTTTTCACGGCCGGTGAAGTCCTGGTGGAAACCTGCGCCAAGCTCAAGCAGGCTGGTCAGCTTTCCGTCTGTCTCCACTGTACCGTTAGTCGGATAGATAATCCGTGTCATCAGTTTCAGAAGGGTGGATTTACCGCTGCCGTTGGTGCCGACAAGCGCAACGGTTTCTCCCTTTTTGATATCAACGCTGATGTTGTTCAGAACATTCAGCACACTCTTTGTATTTTTCCGGTTAAAAAACAGAATCATGTCTTTGAGCGACTTCGCCCGGTCAGACTGGATTTTGAAGCTTTTCGACATGTTTCTGATTTCAATCGCGTTCTCAGGATTCATAAATACCTCTTTAGCATAAGCATTATACACTATCAGCACAACTTTATAAAATTCAGGAG
>JAUNEN010000088.1 GCA_030525525.1 Erysipelotrichaceae bacterium | reverse complement strand
AACTGCGGCAATAATCTCTCAAAAAAGAAATCCCGTACAAAAAGTGGAATAGCCTCTGATTCACTTCGGAAATCATTCGTATGGGTCAATGATATAATTGAGTCAGATCATTTGCGGTGAATCCAATGGGAAGAAAATCAATCAAGGATAATAAGAATATTTATCAGCTGGCAAGGGAAGAGGCAGGTCTTACCAGAATACAAGCCAGTGCAGAGACATATCTTTCAGAAAGTGTCATTGAAAAGATTGAATACGGAAATACAAAGCCTGATCCTGATGCAGTGGTTGCCATGGCAAAGGCATACAGGAAACCGGAGCTGTGCAATTATTACTGTTCGCATGAGTGTGCGATCGGTGATGCCTATGTGCCGGAAGTGAAGATCTCTGCACTTTCGGAAATTGTTCTGCATATGCTGGCGTCTCTCAACTCATTGGAAAAGCAGAAGGAGAGACTGATCGAGATCACGGTTGACGGTCAGGTGACGCCGGATGAGCTGGCTGATTTTGCTAAAATTCAGAAAATGCTGAACAGAATATCGATGTCTGCTGATGCGATGAGGCTGTGGCTTGAAAAAAGCATGGCTTCGGGAAGTGTCGATGCAGAAGAATTACAGAGACTGCTGGATGAAGAAGAGTGATGAGCTCTTCTTTTCTGTTTCACCGAAACAGAAGAAATAGACGGCCTTATTTCACTTTGCCAAAGGTGTATTCCGATTCCTGTGTTCATTACAATAAGAGCGTGAAAGGAGATCTTATATGGGAATGAATCCGTACATCCGGATCAGAGGCTGCCGGCTGCTCGAAAAGATGGAAACGAATCCCGTATATTCAGATCGGCTTTCATTGATCAACGCTTCAACATTCTGTGAAATCCCCGTAACAGAAATCAGCCGGCCTGATCATAAAAACAAAAAATCTGATGAAATATTCCTGAGAGAGGTAAGAAAGACATGAAAAAAATTCTGAATGCATTGCTTGCAGTTGTACTGATGATCACACTCACAGGCTGCAGTGCGGATCAGATCGCTTACAAAAAGTATTCCGGAACATGGGTGATGAAGGAAGCAAATGTTGAGGAAAGCGAAACCGCAACAAACGCGATTGCCGCGGCACTGGCACTTGTGAAGCTGTTTGGCGGAGAGATTGATATGGTTCTCAAAGAAGACGGAACCGGCAGTCTTTCCCTGAGAGATGACGCAAACAACATCACATGGAATGCGGAAGCGATTACGATGGAAGACAAACAGTATACATACAAGGTCAGCAAGGATCAGCTGGTAATGAACCTTGATGAGAAGAACACAATTACATTTGAGAAGAAAACTGAATAAAAAGCACGGAAGAGAAATGGCCTCCTCTATATAGCCTCTTACTGGAACGACCGGATCATTGGATCCGGCCGTTTCAGTTTTATACCAGCGGTTTATTTTTTTCAGTCTCCTGTCAATCTAGAATGAACATGCATCGAAAAACAGGATGCACTTCAGACGCTTTCAGCAAATATCCCACTCGATCGCAATGCTCAGCGTGTACAGCAAAATGCGTCTGGTTCATACGGCACATACAGCAAACAAACTGTGAGAATGGTGAAATGTCTGAATGAAGATGAAGCACGGGGAAAGGTGCCGTGAGTAAAGATTTCCCCGTCCCTGAAAATCTTTGACACGCTTCAGACAGGCAGGAAGGGAGTTGCACGATGAAAAATGAAATGGTTCAGAACTTAAATGCCGGACAATACAGAACATTCACCGAGAACGGTGCCGCTGCTTACAGCAGTGCGGCAGCCGGCTCCCTTCTTGATCTTTTTTCTCTTGCTGGTTCTTTAAGATCAAGAATCCATGATATTTCTTCCATGTTCGCATCTGCTTTATGTGAAGAGAGACTTCTTGCAGTCAAGCTTGCTTTCTATACAAGAGATGTGCGGGGAGGCCTTGGTGAACGGGATGCAGGACGCATGATGTTTCATACATTGGCAAATCTCTTTCCGGAAGTGATGAAGAAGAACCTTGCCTTGATTCCGGAATACGGCAGATATGATGACCTTGTCAGTCTTCTTGATACCCGTGTTAAAGAAGACGTGCTTGCGTTATTGAAAGAACAGCTGGAAAAGGATATCAAAGCCATGAAGAAAGGACAGCCGGTATCCCTGCTTGCCAAGTGGCTTCCTTCCGTGAATACGTCTTCTTTAAAGACAAGAAAGAAAGCACGTATGATCGCTTCCTCCTTCGGATTGAGCGAAAAGGAATACCGTAAAATGTTATCGGCGCTCCGTTCTTATATGAATGTGACCGAAGTACGCTTAAGCGCAAAGGATTATGAACTGATCAGATATGAGGCAGTTCCTTCCTATGCGATGATGAAATACCGGAGTGCATTTGCAAAACATGATACAGAGCGGTTTGCGAAATATATGAATGATGTATCGGAAGGAAGGAAAGCCATTCATTCCGATACACTCTATCCATATGATCTTGTGTCAAAATATTGTTCCGATCTCAGGGCAGATCTCTTCGATTGCGGCTGGTCCGGAATCAAAGATGAGGATGAAATCATCGAAGCACAGTGGCAGGCACTTCCTGAATATCTTTCGCTGGAAGAGAACACGCTTGTGATGGTGGATATTTCAGGCTCCATGTACGGGCGGCCGATGGCAACTTCCACGGGACTCGGCATTTATTTTGCCGAACGCATGAAAGGGGCATTTCATAACCGGATCATGCTGTTTGCCGAACATCCGGTATTCATTGAACTCAAAGGCAGCACACTCCGTGACAAACTGATTCAGATTCTGAGTCGGGACATCGGCTACAGCACAGACCTTGAAGCTGCTTTCAGTCTTGTGCTCGATACGGCAGTGAAGAACCATATGAAAAATGAAGATCTGCCGCAAAGGATTGTTGTGATCTCAGACGGCGAGATCAATGCATTGAGAGAGTCCACCGACTGGCTGTTTGTGAACGAAATGAAAAGACGCTTTGAGAAGGCAGGCTATCGGATGCCTGACCTTGTGTTATGGAATGTGGAAAGCAGACAGAATACATTCCATGCGTTATCTGATACCGAAAATGTGCAGATGTGCTCCGGACAGTCAATATCAGTGTTTAAAACTTTGACTGACTGCTTGCATATGACGCCTTACGAGTATATGATTCATGTGCTGAACAGTCCCCGTTACGAGTGTATAACGGTCTGAAATGATGGATGGGAAGAGGAGATAAAACAGTTGTTTTTTATGTGCTTCTTCAGTGCACTCAGGAGGTGAAATGTTAGCAGAAAGACTGCCTGTCATCGATATGCAGGCAACCGGCAGAAACATCGAAACTTTGAGAAGAAAGAATCATCTCAAAGTGGTGGATGTTCAGGACTTCTTCGACTTCAACACACCGCAGGCCATCTATAAATGGGAAAAGGGCAGAAGCCTTCCTTCCCTCGAAAACCTCGTGGCATTAGCCCGCATGTTCGGGTGCACCATCGAGGACATTCTTGTCATCAGGGATCACAAACCCTGATTTTTTTAATGAAAAAATGCCCATACGAATGTATGGACATCATGGTGTTATTGATTCAGCAGGCTTTCGCCGTTTTGATACATGATCTTTTCAAGGATGGATGCGTATGATTCGTTTGCCTCAAGATGTTTCTTTTTGGCAATGATCACAGGTGCCGGTGAATGCGGCCAGTCGCTGCCGTAGACGATATGATCGCTGTCGGTGATTCTCAATAACATATCCAGCGCAATTGGTTCGGGATCGCCGGCGATGTCAAAGTAAAGATTTCTGACTTCAGTGTCGATATCGACCTGTTCCATCATGTTGAGCTTTGCAAGGATTCCCGAGACTCCTTTGAATCTCTGCAGTTCATATGCCAGGAAGCTGCCGGTATGGGGAATGATCCATCTGATCTCAGGATATCTGCTCATGATGCGGTGAGCGATCATGTTGATGACTGCTCTGGTTGTATCGGCAGGATACTCATAGATGGCCATGACGGTTGAAGTGATTGTGTTGTCAGGAATCTTTCTTGCCCGGCAGGGATGGATGATGCAGAGTGCCTTTCGTCTGTTCATTTCCTCCATGAGCGGATCAAGAAGCGGATCGCCTAAGTAAACACCGTTGGCATTTGTCGGCAGCTTGACACCGATTGCGCCAAGGTGATCATATGCATAATTCATTTCTTCAATACTGCCCTTCACGGCCGGAACCGGAAGTACTGCGCAGAAGCTGAAGTGTTCAGGATCATCTTTGATCAGTGAGGCTGTTTCTTCATTGATTCTTCGTGCGCATTCACACGAAATTTCATCATTGCCGTTATGAATGTGCGGTGTCGGTGATGTCAGTACGGAATGGGTGATTCCTGCATCTTTCATGAAAGAAAGATGAGCTTCCTCAGACCATGAGGGCAGCGGGAATCCGTCTTCTTTGATGACATCAATGCCGAGCTCACTCATCGCATTTCTATAGCTTTCGGGAAGCGGATGAGTGTGGAAGTCAATGCACTTCATGGTTTACCTCTTCAGTTCGTATGCTTCACCGACTGCCTTGACATAAAGACGGTCAGGATTGACGATTCTGTTTCTGACAACTTCCGGATCGCCGTTGAATTCTTTCCACTCCGGTGCATCCACGCATCCCCAGTGGATCGGCAGAAGCGGTGTTTCAGGATAGGCTGCTGTCAGCTTGTCAACACCATCCAGACCGATATGCCATCTCGAATCAGAGATGTCCATGAGGATGAGATCCATCGGCTTCTGTTCGAGCTGTTCCTGCATCAGTCTTGAATCGCCCGGCATCCAGACGACACCGTCCTCGGTTTCAAGTCTGAAACCGCAGAAGTCTTCCATTTCATAATGACGGACTTTGGAGTGCTTGGGGGAGCCGTTCTGCCATGCATGGTCAGCCGGCGTCAGTGTAACTTTGATTCCTTTGACTTCAAAGGAGTCATGAATATCATGTCCTACTGCTTCAAGACCGATCTCTTTGCAGAGCTCTGCCACATAGTGAGTTGTATGGATTTCATCAATTCTGTCTTTCAGATCGAGAAGAGTCGGCTTGCTGAAATGATCGTTGTCGCAATGTGTGATGAGCACTGCATCGACATGTGTAACATCGTCAACACCGAACGGTGCATCGGTCAGAATGGGCATATCAAATCCTTCCAGAAGCGGATCGATCAGGATAATTGTGCCGCGGACATTGAGCATTGCGCCGCCTCCGCCGAGCCAGTAAACCTTTGTGCTGTCAATTGCATCGAATGCATTTTTGTTCATGGGAATCAGTTCTGCTTTTGCCTGTGTCATAAATTCCTCCGTTTATTTTGATTTGTTTACGAATTCATCTTAAAAGTTGGAGTATACTCTAAGTCAAGAGGAAAACAAAAAAATATGAGTGAATATTATACAATCGGGGATGTTGCGGAAAGGACAGGCATCAGTGCATATACGCTGCGTTATTATGACAAGGAAGGTCTTCTCACATTTGTGAAACGCAGTGAGTCGGGAATCCGGCAGTTTCAGGAAAAAGACTTTGAACCGCTTTATACAATTACTGTTCTCAAAAGAAGCGGAATGCCGATTAAGGATATCCGCCGCTTCATGGAACTCTATGTTCAGGGTGACAGCACGCTTCATGAAAGAAGAATGATGTTTGAAGAACATAAGAAGAATCTTCAGAAGAGAATCGATGAGCTCAATGAGATGATGAAGATTGTCGATTATAAATGCTGGTATTTCAATGAAGCTGAAAAGCGCCATGATATCAATTATTATCAGAAGCTGCCTGAGAATGAGGTGGATCAGAGAATCCTTGATTTTATTGATCTGGTCGAAGACTTCCGGAAAGGGAAAAAAGAAAACTGAAATCATTGAAAGCGCTGATCTGAAAGACGAAATGATTAAGTTTTGAATTCTGACAGGAATGCTTCAGTATAATTAAGCCGTGAATACCGAAAGGAGGAAACTCAATGAAAAAGAATCGGATCCTGCTGGCAGGATTGCTGGCGGCTTTGACTTTAACAGCCTGTGCATCTGAAAAACAAGAGGAAAGCGGTGAAAAACAGACAGAAGAGCTGTCTGTGGAAGGCCTGGATATCCTTCATGAGGAGGAGTTCGGCGGTGTCTATATCACCATGTCCATTGATGATTTCAATGCGCTCGGATTTGAATACGGCGACAGTGTCGATGTCGAATTCTCCAACGGATATAAACTTGAAGATATTCCTTACTACAACGGATATTATGTCGATGCCGGCGAACCGCTGCTGATTGCATATCCGGGATATGATTACATCAAGGCGACGATCAATTACGGAGATGATCTCTGGGAGAGGGCAGGCCTGAACAAGGTATTTGCCGACGGACCGGCAGATCTCTGGAAACGTGCCGATCTGAGATCAAACTATACGGTCGGTGCTTCAGCTTCGGAAAAGGACGGAGAAAGTGATACTGCTTCGATCAGACTCAATGAAAGAGGAAAGTATCTCGATGTTCAGCAGGCACGGGATATCCATTATTCCGATGTCCGTGAAAAATTCCCGAGTGATGAAGCTTTTGCCAATTTCCGCAATTTCCATCCCGGAGACATCATCGAAGGAGTTCTTTACCGCTCTGCTTCCCCTTGTGACAATCAGCATCTGCGTGCACCTTATGTTGATGATCTGATTGAGCAGGCGGGTGTGAATTTCATTCTCAATCTGTCTGACAATGACAGCAAAATCGCAGGATACATCGCAAAGGATGACTTTGATTCCCCGTATTTCCTGTCGCTGTATGAAAAGGGCAATGTCGATCCGATTGCCCTCAATATGAATTATCTGTCCGAAGAATTCGCACAGAAGATCGCGCAGGGATTCATTGCAATGAGCGAACATGAAGGACCGTATCTGATCCATTGCACGGAAGGCAAGGACAGAACCGGCTTTGTATGCATCCTGATCGAAGCATTGGCCAATGCGTCATATCAGGAGATCGTGGATGATTATATGCTGACGTATGACAATTACTACGAGATCAATCCGGCAAAGGATCCTGCCAAATATCAGACAATCAAGGAAAAGAATGTGGATGCGATGCTGAAGTTTCTGATGCATGATCCGGATGCGGACCTTGAAACAGCGGATCTGGCAGCCAATGCGAGAGATTATCTCCTCTGGGCAGGTATGAGCGAAGAACAGATTGACACATTCCTTGAACATATCACAACACTCAGAGTCTTCAATTGAACAATGCAATTGAAAAAGATCAGAAGGTTCTTCTTCAGAACTGTTCTGATCTTTTTTGTGTAATTAATTGTTCTGAAATGATCAGATGGAGTTTGCGGCTCTGTAGCCTTCCGCAACTGCCTTGAGGATGTTTGCGGCGCCGTTGGCATCACCGACCGTGCAGACATTTGCGCAGCCTTCGAGTTCTTCGGCAAGCTTTCTGTCTGCTCTGAAGCCGAGTGCGTTGATGACTGTGTCAGCTTCAATCTGTTCTTTTGTGCCGTCTGCCTTTTCAACGACGATTCCGTCATCGCAGAATTCGGTGACCTTTGTTTCAGTCAGCACACTGACGCCTCTTGCGGCAAATTCAGCCTTGATCATCATGATGTTGGGCAGCGGTGCGGCAGCGCCGGCAGCCATGATGTCTTTCATTAATTCAACAACTGTGACCTGCTTGCCTTTGAGAACTTCATCATAGCCGATTTCGCATCCGACAAGACCGCCGCCGGCAATGACGATTTTATTGCCGAGCTTTGACGGATTGTTGATCGCATCAAGAGCGGTGATTGCTTTTTCAATGCCCGGAATCGGCGGCATGGACGTCACCGAACCGGTTGCCAGAATCACTGCATCAGCGTGCGCTGCCTTGATTTCAGCAGCTGTGATTTCTGTATTGAGTTCAACATTGACGCCGAGCTCCCTGAGTTCTTTGATATACCAGATGTTCAGCTGTTCGATTTCCTTCTTGAAGGAGTGTGAGCCTGCTTCATTGATATGACCGCCCAGACGATCCGTCTTTTCATATAAAGTGACATCATATCCGCGTTTTGCGGCAGTTCTTGCGGCTTCCATACCGGCAATGCCTGCACCAGCGACGATGACATTCTTCTTTCCGTTTCCGGGTTTGAGATCAAGTTCGATTTCATTTGCGGCAATCGGGTTGACTGCGCATGTCATCGGGACCTGATCCATGCATACTGACTTGAAGCAGCCGGCATTGCATGCGATACACGGTCTGATCTTTCCGATTTCTCCGGCGATTGCTTTATTCGGGTATTCCGGATCGGCGATACCGGGTCTGCCGAGTGTGATCGCTGTGAACTTGCCGTCCGCAAGAGCTTCCGCACAGGCTTCGGCATCATTCATACGTCCGCCGCAGATGACCGGAATATTGACTGCCTTTGTGCACTTTTCAGCCATGTCGAACATGAAGGACTGAGGAATGTACATCGGTGAGCATGCATACCAGAAGGAATCATAGACACCTGTATCGACACTCAGATAATCATAGCCGTAGCTTTCAAGCATCTTTGCGCACATGATGCTTTCTTCCAGAGTTCTTCCCTGTTCGCCGTCCGGTGTTAGAAGTCCTTCGTTTGCGCCTTTGACATATGTCTCAAGAGAGAATCTCATGCCGACAGGATAGTCTTTTCCGCAGACTTCCTTGATGCCTTCAACAATTTCCTTTGCGGCTCTTAACATATTTTCCCAGCTGCCGCCGTATTCATCGGTTCTTCTGTTGAAGCATTTCATTGCAAACTGATCCAGCAGATATCCCCAGTGCATGGCATGGACTTCAATGCCGTCCCATCCGCATTCCTTGACGAAAGCGGCTGTTTCAACAAGCTGTCTGATCTTTGTTTTGATCTGCTCTGTCGTCAGTTCGGGAGAAAGCTGATCTGCAGTTCCGAATACGATATTTTCGGATGTGGAAGGCAGACCGGGATAGTTTCTTCCAAGACCCAGTGTCAGCTGGGCGAACATCTTTGAGTTCTGTGCATGAACTGCATCAAGAAGTGCTTTGGATGATTCTCTGAATGCTTCGGGAGCTGCCATGATGGCGGGACCGGTTGCCTGGTAGGGATCAACCAGTGAATCGGTTGTCATTGCACCGGTAACCAGAAGGCCGAATCCTCCTTTTGCACGATCTTCCATATAACGGATGTATCTCGGCGTGATATTGCCTTTGTCATCCCATTGTGTGGCAGTTGTGACAGGTGAAAAAGCGTAGCGGTTTCTGATTGTGACACCCGCAATTTCGAACGGAGTGCCGAGGATATCGAAGTTGCTCATGATTGTGGTCTCCTTTGAACTTTTCCATATTTCAGTGTGTCAGTATTTTCACAATGAATCAATTGACACATTTTTACATGCGTGCAATAATGCACAAAAGAATAAAAGTGTGCATGCATCGATGGCCCGGAAGTATAAGTGTATGAAACAGATTGACAGACGAACAAGGAAAACAAAAGAAGCTATCAAGAGTGAACTCATGAAGCAGATGCTTGTGCTGAAATACAATGAGCTCACGGTTGCAGGAATCAGTGAGGCGGCAGATATCAGCCGCAGGACATTCTATCTTCATTATCAGGATATTGACGACGTGTTCAGGGAGATCTTTGAAGAGATCAATGCTCCGCTTTATCTGGGTATGGAGAATCTTGAAAAAAAAGAAGGACTTGATGAGGATTATATACTCGGTGAAATATTCCGCCTGATCAATGAAACGATTGAAAGAAATACAGCTTATCTGACCAGACTTGCGACAGAGCAGTCCTATTTCAATGTGCAGATGAGACATATTGATCTGATGAAAAGACTGATCAGCACCCATCTGAAAAATCTGGATGACAAAAGCTCGATCCATTCAATCTATATTGATTATTACATCACCGGCATTCTTGAACTGTATTTCCAATGGTACCGCCATGAACATGATCTGACCCTTGATGATATCCGTACTTTTGCACTCGGTATTATCAAAGCAGACCGGAAATACTGCCTCATTGACTACGCAGGCGAAGTTGAAAGCAGACGATGAAAGCAATATCCCTTATGCGGATATTGTTTTTGTGATGAGAAGAAAGAATGTGCAATGATACAATGAATGTACATTTGAAGGAGAAACAGATCATGTATTTTGAAAAGTCAAACGGCTTCCCGAAGGATTTCCTCTGGGGAGCAGCTTCTGCCGCCTATCAGGTGGAAGGCGCATGGAATGAAGACGGCAAGGGTGTATCTGTCTGGGATCAGTTTGTCAGAATTCCCGGCAAGACATTCAAGGCAACAACCGGTGACAAAGCTGTTGATCATTATCACAGATACAAGGAAGATGTCAGACTGATGGCAGAGATGGGACTCAAAGCCTATCGTTTCTCGGTTGCCTGGACAAGGATTATTCCTGACGGAAACGGTGAGATCAATCCGAAGGGAATTGAATTCTACAGCAATCTCATCGATGAATGCCTGAAATACGGAATCACACCGATGATCACTGTCTACCATTGGGATCTGCCTCAGGCTCTTGAGGATCAGTACGGCGGCTGGGAAGACCGCAGAATCGTCGATGATTTTGTCCGCTATGCAAAAACAATCTTTGAAGCATACGGAAACAGAGTGAAATACTGGATCATCATGAATGAACAGAATGTTTTCACTTCGCACGGCTGGATTATGGCTTCTCATCCTCCCGGAAAAACCAATGATATGAAGATGTTCTATCAGGTCAACCATCATGCCTTCATGGCTCATGCAAAATCAGTCATTGCGCTTAAGGAAATGTGGCCTGATGCAAAGGTCGGTTCAAGCTTTGCATACGGACCGAGCTATGCTGTTTCCTGCAAGCCTGAAGATGCTTTGGCAAATTGTGATTATGAAGATCTCAATCTTTACTACTGGATGGATATGTATGCATTCGGAAGATATCCGAGAGCTGCAGTTGCCTATCTGAAATCACAGAATATCGCTCCTGTATTTGCTGAAGGCGATGAAGAAATCATGAAGAAAGCTGCATCTCTTGTTGACTTCATGGGTGTCAATTACTACCAGACCTCATGTGTGGAATACAATCCGCTTGACGGAATTGACGGATTCGGAAAGATGAACACAACCGGCAAGAAGGGCTCCGGAACAATGTCAGGCAGAGCAGGCCTTTACAGAAATCCGAAGAATCCGTTCCTGAAGACAACTGACTGGGACTGGACAATCGATCCGATGGGATTAAGATTTGCATGCCGCAAGATCACTTCCAGATATGATCTGCCGATCGTGATTTCCGAAAACGGACTCGGTGCATTTGATAAGGTTGAAGACGGAAAGATTCATGATTCTTACCGCATTGAATATCTGAAGGAACATGTCAGAGAACTGAAGAATGCATGCGATGAAGGCTGTCAGGTTCTTGCATATTGTGTATGGAGCTGGTCGGATGTATTAAGCTGGCTGAACGGCTATCAGAAACGCTATGGCTTTGTCTATATTGACAGAGAGGAAGATGAAAACAGCGGAACGCTGAACAGAATGAAGAAAGATTCCTACTTCTGGTATCAGAAGGTCATTGCCAGCAACGGTGAAGAAGGACTTGATTGAAATAATACAAATATAATTCTGTAAATATGAACGAAACCCCCGGAAATCAGAATGTTCCGGGGGTTTGTATAATTTCTGCTGAATCAATCGGATTGAATTCAGAGAATATGAGAACAAGGTACACGTATGGAGGTTAAAGCATCATTTCTCTTTTCCCAGATACACAGGAGCTTCGGGATGATCATCAACGTATTTGACTCTGACTCTGTCACCTTCGCTGACTGAGAAGGCGGGATTTGCAAGAATGCCTTCAGCGAATTGACCGGAAGCTGTCCGGTATACGACATGAACCTCATCATATCTGGAATAAGTTCCGTCTGCGTCATGCTGTTCTTTTTCTTCAATCAATGTGACTGTCGCAATTGCTTCTGTGCCGCTGGTTCTGACTCTGATCTGATAGAACATTGCTGCGAGAAATCCGCCGGCAACGATCACGATGACAATTAAAGAGAACGGGTCTTTCAAAAGTTCTGACATGGCAGTACCTCCGCTTTCATCATAGTGGATGAATAATATAAATAACAGAAGAAAAATTTCAAAAAAGTTTTGAGGAAACTGAAAGTGCCTGTTGAATATTCGTATCAGGTGAGGAAAAACACCTGAAAGGAAATTCAAAATGAAAGAAAACAAAAAAGAGTTTTATCCATTGATGCATCCTCTGATGTTCACATCATTCTGTGTCAGACATCCTGACACTCTGAAAGACATGATTCACCTTTTCTTCGATGATCTTGCAATCAGCAAAATTGTTCCGTACAAATCTTTGCCGGAATATCTCGGGATCGCAGAAGATGAATCGGAAATTCCTGAAGTTGATGCGAGTGAAGAAGGCAGGGAATATCTGATTGAAGAAATCCTTGCACCGCGTAAAGGAATAGCGGAAGTCAGACTGATGAGATTGATCGAGACAGAAAATGAATGTGAAGAATGCGATTGTGAAATGATTGACTGTCTCTTTACGACTGCTCCTTTCAACAATCATGAAAATGCTTTGAGCAGATTTGAAGTGGTTGATCTTCTGAACGGGTATGACAGATTCGTGAATTCGCCAAGAGTGCTCGCTGTCTATGTAAACGGCAAAGAAGAAATGCTGAATGCAGAACAGAAAGATTTCCTGAAATATCTGAGAGAAGGAACCGATGATGAAAACAGCACCGACTTCGTAAAGGCTGTTCACAAGAAGGTGAAAGCGATCAACGAAAATGAATGGTGGAGAATTCTTGCTGAGCCGACAGGAAAAACAGCATAAGCTCTGAAACAATCAA
>JAUNEN010000169.1 GCA_030525525.1 Erysipelotrichaceae bacterium | reverse complement strand
CATTGGTATCTGCCTTGCCCGGCTGTTTCAGCAGTGCTTCAAAGTCTTCTGTGCACATCGGTTTGTGGAAGAAGAAACCCTGGATATACCGGATGCCAAGTCCCGTCAGGTAATCACACTGTTCCTTCGTTTCAACGCCCTCCACGATTACCGGCATCGCCATGGTTTTTGCCATATTAATGACCGACTCAATAATGTGCATGCCTTTGCGTTCATTGGTTTTGTTCATGCGCAGGAAGTAGGCGTCCAGCTTGATGATGTCAACGTTCAGCTCCCTCAGCATGTTCAAAGATGAGAACCCACTTCCAAAATCATCCATCAGAACGACAAATCCAAGATCACGGAATTCCTGCACCGTGGAGCGGACTTTTTCCTCGCCCTCACTGTATGCGGATTCTGTTATCTCCACTTTTATCGCTTCCTTTGGAATCTGATATCTGGAAATCAGTTCTTCAAAGAATGCCGGCACATCCATCGTAAAGATATCCACCGGGCTGATATTGACCGAAACCGGAATCAGCGGGCTGCCTTCATCCATCATTTTCCGCGTCCACCGGCATACCTTTTCCCAGACACAGCGATCCAGATCCGGCACAAAGCCATAGTGCTCCAGTGTCGGAATAAAGGATCCCGGCGGAATCATCGTGCCATCCGGTTTGATCCAGCGGGCCAGTGCCTCCGCGCCAACAATCCTTCCGGTAGAAGACCGGCACTGCGGCTGAAGATAAAACGTAATTTCATTATTTGCCAGAGCGTCCTGGAACTCGGACAGAACCCGGTAGTCTTCTTCTGCTTTACTGACCATATCCTGTGAGAAATACTTCACCCGCAGGGTGTGATCGCTTTTTGCCTCATGACTGGCAAGTGAAGCCTGATCATACAGCGTATACGCTGACATAGTTCCCTGAGAACAGCTGGCTCCGATCGCCGGTAGAAAGCCTACCGATGCGCCATGGCTGGTAATGATGTTGTGAATTCGGTTAAAGAGGTCTTCGGAATCAAACGGTCCTGCCGGAATCAGCAGAGCAAAGTCATCTGCACCGAAATAACCGGCAATTCCATGATTGGCTTCCGCAATCAGGCCAAGTTCATGACCTACAGCAGACAGCACATTGTCACCTGCCTCACGGCCATACCATTCATTGAACAGTTTGAAGTTCTGAATATCAATCGCAAACAGCATCCAGCTGGCTGCGGCATCCGAAAGATTATGTTCACAGGCAGTGAACAAAGGGCGCTCATTCATCAGGCCGGTCATTGCATTTCGTTTTTCTTCCCTGCGATAGCCAACCCGTGCCTCCCAGTCAGCCTGGTTCATCTTGTGATATTCCGATTCTTCAACATCTACGATAAAAACATAGAAATATCTTTCGTTATCACTGCCATACACCAGATGACCAAAATCCTCTACATACCGGATCGTGCCCTGTTTTGTCTGAATCCGGTAGTGCACATAATCATGGCGTTCCCCGCTTTTGATTGTCTGCGCATAGATTTCACTTTCCACTCGTTCAAGGTCTTCCGGATATACCATGCCCCTGAAACTGTTCCCGGTATATGCGCGAAACCCATAAAGATTTAATACATTCTGATCCACAAAGCACAGTTCTTCCCCTTCTGTCGCTCTGTATACAAAAAAGCCACCGGACAGATTTAATGGAATCCGATTAAAAAAGGTCTGTTCCATGGAAGCTACCTCCAGACAAAATTGACATTACAGAATCTGAATCTGATTAATATCTTTTCTCCATAGTATCAGAAATCATACAAGGCATGTCATAAACGGCCTCATTATTCCCCGCATCTGTTCAGAAAATCATATTCTCCACAAACACCATGTAATTCTGGTTGTGCATTCCCGCAAACGGCAGTATCCTAGTTGGGTTGAACAAAGGAGTTGAAACCCATGAATCGTTTTATCAAAGCAATCCTGATCGGGATGCTGCTGCTTGCAGGATGTGGAACACAGTCCAAATCAGCCCTCCCGTTTGTATCGGAAGATCCTTCCACCATGCAGTTTCTGGTAAGGCAGTATCACGGCCAGAAAAACTACACGGACTTCAAGGAAGTACAGAAGGAATATAAGCTGGAGGAAGGAAATCCGGATGACTATTATCTGGAGTATGAACAGCGTGTGAAATTCGGCTATGAAGCAATTACACAGCTGCAGAATCTTCTGAAGAACGCGGAAGTCACGGAAACCGACGAAAAGCCAAATGACACCGATCTGTTTTACATGGTCAAGCTGAATGACGGCACGCTGTATTACTTCTATTCCACCGGTCATCTGAAGACAATCGCCGGAGATGCCAAGACCATATACAAGGTCAACAGCGAAGAATACCAGTCCTATATCACCAGTCTTCACGATCAGCTTGCTGAAGTACAGTGGTACTATTGATCCGCCAATCCACGGCGGATTTTTCTTTTCCAGTTCAACGAGGCCGTCAAGGATGATTCGCAACGTATTATAATGATTCATATGAACTTACAGGAATTACTGGAAAAAGACCGGGAACGGCTGCTGGCATCTCTGCGTCAGGCAGGAACACCGGAACATGCCGTGCCCGTAATCGAGTCAGAATATGACCGACTGCTGTATGCATACAATGAACATTGCGAGGATGATTTTGAACGCAGATGTGCGTCAATGATTCTGCAGTCCGCAAGAATGTCGGTGCCTCTGATCGATACGATCGGTGAAACAAAAATCTGGGAACAGGGCGGCAAACTGCTGACCGATGAATCCAAAAAGGTGCGCCTGACTGCGATTCTGTTGCTGGCAGGCGGCATTATTCTGTTAACAGCGTCCATTGTGGTGCTGGCCGGTTTGGAAGCAGCGCTGAACAAACTGTTCGCCACCCCCGCAGTCCTGATTGCCCTGCTTGCAGGACTGGTCTGCGTGTTTCTGGGTGGCCTCTTCTTCCGCAAAACCACAAAAGCTTCCTACAGCAAAAAAGAGCTGAAAGCGGAACCGCGCATCGATGCGGATTGCATCTACCGTGCTCTGCATGCGGTTGTGCTTGTCGCAGACCGCAATATCGCAGATGCCGTTTCGTTGAAGCGCCTGGAAGAAGAACAGGGCGTTCAGGAGCCTGCCGAGAATAAAGCAGATCTTTCTCTCTACAGTGATCTTCTGGAGGCGCAGCTGGCCAAGGATGGTGAATATGCGCTTGATCAGATCTCCAAAGTGCCGTTCTATCTCCACCAGAAAGGAATTGAAGCAGTCTCATACAGTGAAGAAAACAGAAGCTGGTTTGATGTAATTCCTGGTGAGAAGCGTGAAACCATCCGCCCTGCGCTGGTCAAAGACGGACGTCTTCTGAAAAAAGG
>JAUNEN010000087.1 GCA_030525525.1 Erysipelotrichaceae bacterium | reverse complement strand
CTTCAGAATATCAGAACAAGTCACAAAGCAAATCTCACGATCACCGAAGGAAGTTTCGGAAGTATTGAAGCGGTTGTTGTCAGATGCGGCGTCGGCAAGGTGAATGCGGCCTTATGCGCACAGATTCTGATCGACTGCTATGGCGTGACACATATTATCAACAGCGGCATTGCCGGTTCGCTGAACAATGAGATCAATATCGGCGATGTGGTTGTTTCCACTGATGCAGTCATGCATGACATGGATGCGACGGTATTCGGCTATGAACCGGGGCAGACACCCGGCATGCGTGCGGTTTTCAAAGCAGATGAAGAGCTGATGAAACTCTGTCTGAATGCGATCAGGGAAACCGCACCTGATATCAATGTATTTGAAGGAAGAGTGGCGAGCGGAGATCAGTTTATTTCAAAGCGTGAAATCAAAAACAGAATCCGTGATACCTTCCGTGCCGAGTGCTGTGAAATGGAAGGGGCTGCGATTGCCCAGACAGCAAGCGCAAACGAAATTCCTTTTGTGATTGTCAGATATATTTCCGACAAGGCGGATGAGAGCACAATTGTGCCCTATGTCGAGTTTGAGGCAAAGGCGGCTGATAATTCAGCAAAACTGATTGTGAATGTGCTGAATCACCTCGGAAAGAAGTGAGCTGACACATGAACCTGTCCGTTCTTCACCAAATCAATCTGAGTCTTCTGGTTTACGGGCTGTTTGCGGCTTCGATTGTTCTGCTTGTGTATGCGATGTTCAGATGGAGCCATAACCGCACCACTCACAACACTCAGGCTTTGAAGAGATGTCTTTCGCTCTTTATTCTGGCCGGCGTTTTTTCGCTTTCCTGGATCAGTCTTCATACTGAGAGACCGCAAGCGGATCTTTCTGTCACTCAGCTGGAAGAGATTCCCGTCTATGAAGGAACGCCGTATACAATCGTCAATTCCAATCAGCCGTTTTTTACCGAAGAAGAGAAGAAAAGAGATTCGTTTGTATTCTTCAGCGAGCTTGATGAACTTGGCAGATGTTCCTATGCAATGGGAATGCTGGACCGTTCCATGATGCCGGAGGAAGAGCGCGGGGAAATTGAAACGGTGAAGCCGAGCGGCTATCACAATGCGTATTATGAAGGCGTCATTGAAGATGGATTTCTCTATAACCGCTGCCATCTGATCGGCTTTCAGTTCACCGGTGAAAATGCGAACGAAAAGAATCTGATCACCGGAACGAGATATATGAATGTGGAAGGAATGGAGCCATTTGAAAATGAGGCGGCATATTATCTCAGACGCACAAAGAACCATCTTCTGCTGAGAGTGACGCCTGTATTCGTGAATGATGAGCTTGTCTGCAGAGGGGTTCTCATTGAGGCATATTCGGTTGAAGATCACGGGCAGGAAATTTCTTTCTGTGTGTTCTGCCACAATGTGCAGCCCGGCATTGAAATTGACTATCAGACCGGTTACAGCACGCCTGCAAAGCAATAACTTTCAATATGATCACAAGGAAGTATATAATACTGTCTGTACATAGGAGGGTTAAAGAAATGAAAACATTCAGAAAAATGGCTGCAGTCATCGCACTTATCGCTCTGGTCGGATGCTCAGGCGGCGGCAGCACATACAAGGCAGGCACATACAAAGGAGCTGCCGAAGGACATAACGGAGATGTGAGTGTTGAAGTCACTGTTTCCGAAAGTGCAATTACAGCGGTCAAGGTTGTTGAACATGAAGAAACAGACGGAATTGCGGATGGTGCACTGAATACAATTCCCGATGCGATCGTCAAGGCAAACGGCGTTGAAGTTGATACTGTTTCAGGCTGCACGGATACTTCCGAAGCAATCATTGAAGCTGTCAAGGCGGCTCTTGAAAAAGCAAAAGGCTGATGAGAATTGCAATGAACTGAATGATTTCGGTTCATTTTTATTTCTGCCGGACATCATTTGTGCTATTCTTTCACAGTATGGAAAAATTCAGAATATTTGTGATTAACCCCGGCTCGACATCAACGAAGCTGGCAATGTTTGAAAACGAAGAAAAACTGTTCGAATGCGATGTTTTTCATGACTCGACCATTCTCAGAACATTTCCGACCCTGAATGATCAGGTGGATTACCGCATGGAGGTGATCTTTCAGTTCCTGAAGGACAATAACATTTCTCTGGAAGGAATTGATGCAATCGCAGCCAGAGGAGGCGGCTGCTACTCGGTCGTCAGCGGAACATATGAGATTACCGACCTTCTGATTGCGGACGCAAGAGCGAACAAGGGAAATCTCTACCACGCTTCGCTGCTTGGCGTTCAGCTGGCAAAACGGGTTCAGGAAATCTATGGCGGAAAGATGTATATGATCGACCCGACCTGCACCGATGAACTGCAGGATCTGGCCAGAATTACCGGCGTGAAAGGCTGTTACCGTCATGCGGCAAGCCATCCGCTCAACCTCAAGGCAGTTTCCAGAAAGTATGCCGAATCAATCGGAAAGAAATATTCCGATCTGAACCTCATCGCCTGCCATATCGACGGCGGTATTTCCGTGACTGCCCACCGCAAAGGTATGATGGTGGATGCGATTGACGGAGCAGGCGGCGAAGGACCGTTCACACCGACAAGAATGGGCGGCATGGCTGTAACCGATGTGCTGCGCTTCCTGTACGGAAAGCCGGCTGAGGAAATCAGAAATCTCTGCTCGGTCACAGGCGGTTTCTCATCATGGTTCGGCACATCGAATTCCGATTATGTGCATTCTCTGGTTGAACAGAAGGATGAGAAGGCTGTGATGATCTGGAATGCGATGATCTACAGAATTGCCAAGTGCATCGGTGAGATGTCAATGGTATTGCATGGCGATGTTGATGCGATTCTGTTAACCGGCGGTTTAATGCGCTTTGATGATATCCGTGCGCAGCTTGAAGAATACTGCGGCTGGGTTGCCCCGATTCATGTATATCCGGGCGAATTTGAAATGGAAGCTCTCAGCAAAGGTGTTCTGCGTGTGCTGAGAGGAGAAGAACAGGCAAAAACATACAGCGGAAAACCCGTCTGGGATGGATTTGACTGGGATCGCGACTGATCGTGAATCAACCGGTATTTTGCTGAAAATCGGCTTAAAATGCCGGTTTTTTGTTGTTTTTAGGGCCGCTTTCTTGAAAAGGAAAAAGATTCATTATATGTTTTTCATATAGAGAGAAGGAGGATTTAGCATGGCAGCACTTAAACCGGTTATTACAAAGAAAACACTGGCTGATGATCTTGCAAAGAACTACGGCATGACGAAAAAAGACGCAAATGCGGCCGTCAATGCACTCTTTGAAACGATGTCAGACGCTCTCAAAAAGGGCGGTGAAGTCAATATCAACGGTTTTGGCAAGTTCTCCGTTGCAAAAACAAAGGCCCGTATGGGTCTGAATCCGGCAACCGGAGAAAAGATCAAAATCAAGGCTTCAAAATCCCCGAGATTCAAAGCCAGTAAGAAACTGAAAGACTTCGTGAAGTAATCAGATTCAAAACTGAAGAAGTAAATGAAAAACCGGAATCAGTGTTCATATGCTGATTCCGGCTTTATTTTGTTTGGTGAAGAAGTCCCTCAGGACCGTTTCATCATTCTTCGATATAGACCTTCTTCATGACAACCGGTGTCAGCGGTTTGTCTCTGAAGTTGGTGCGGACGGATGCGATTTCATCGACTGCTTCGATTCCTTCGACAACCTTTCCGAACGCCGCATAGCTGCCGTCGAGGTGCGGTGAATCCTGATGCATGATGAAGAACTGTGAGGAAGCGGAGTCGGGATCCATGCTGCGGGCCATGGAGATCACGCCTCTTGTATGCTTCAGCGGGTTATTGACACCATTGGATGCGAATTCACCCTTGATTGTCTTTGAGCTGCCGCCCATACCGGTTCCGGTCGGATCGCCGCCCTGAATCATGAAGCCTTTGATCACTCTGTGGAATGTGAGACCGTCGTAGAATCCTTCTCTGACCAGCTTTTCAAAGTTGGCTGCAGTAATCGGTGCGGCTTTGTGGTCGAGTTCGATTTTGATCACTCTGCCGTTGTCCATTTCAATAATGACCATGTTTTCCTCCTGTTCTTTAACGCTTGCTTATCTGATATGCCAGATATCCCAGTTATAATCGTTGATTGTGCGGTCGCTTGAGAAGAAGCCTGCCTTGGCTGTGTTGACCAGGGACTTGCGCTTCCACCATGCGCGGTTTTCATAATCATATAACGCAGTTTCCTTGACAGCGCAATAACTTTCGATATCAAGAAGTGTCATGAACCAGTCTTTGTTGATCAGATTCTCCTTCAGATCGCCCAGCATCTTGGAATCACCGATTGCCAGCAGTTCCGGTCCGGTCAGGAAGTCGACAATCTCATGAATGGAGTGTGAGCGGTTGTAGTAGTCAATGGAATGATAGCCTCTGGAGTTGTAGAGACCGATGACTTCGTCACTGGTGCGGCCGAAGATATAGATGTTGTCATTGCCGACAAGATTGCGGATTTCAACATTGGCGCCATCGGCTGTTCCGAGTGTGACTGCGCCATTGAGCATGAATTTCATATTGCCGGTTCCGGAAGCTTCCTTGGAAGCCAATGAAATCTGTTCGGAAATATCGCATGCAGGCACAAGCTTTTCAGCCTTATGAACATTGTAGTTTGTGATCATGACAACCTTGAGCCAGGGTGAGACTTCCGGATCGTTGTTGACAAGCTCCTGCAGGCAGAGAATCAGATGGATGATATTCTTTGCCATGATATAGGCAGGTGCAGCCTTGCCGCCGAAGATGACGGTGATCGGGCGCTGCGGTCTGTTGCCGCGCTTGATCTGCTTGTACATGTAGATAACCCAGAGGGCATTCATCTGCTGTCTCTTGTATTCATGCATGCGCTTGATCTGTACGTCGAAGACGGAATTCGGATCAACTTCGATGCCTTCACGCTCTTTGATCATCTTTGCGCATCTGACTTTGTTGTTGTATTTGATTTCCTCAAGACGGGAAAGTACATTCTCATCATTGTAATAACGGAGAAGTTCTTCCAGATGTGAGGCATCGGACTTCCAGCCTTCGCCGATCAGGGAATCGATATAATCGGAAAGCTCATGATTTGAATGCATGAGGAATCTTCTGAACGTGATGCCGTTTGTCTTGTTGTTGAACTTTGATGCATAGACATTGTAGAAAGGCTTGAGCTCCTGATGCTTGAGAATTTCGGTATGCAGAGCTGCGACACCGTTGATTGAATGTGAGAAATGCATGTCCATCTTGGCCATATGAACACGGTTTTCTTCATCGATGATTGCCAGATCAGGATTGGCGTTGAATGCACAATAGACAGCATAGTCAAGACCTTCAATGATCGGGATCAGATGAGGCACAACCTCCATCAGATAGGAGAGCGGCCACTTTTCAAGTGCTTCGGCAAGAATGGTGTGGTTTGTATATCCGCATACATTGGAAACAATGTCTCCGGCTTTCCTCATCGGAATGCCTTCATTGATCAGAATTCTGATCAGTTCAGGGATAATCAGAGAAGGATGGGTGTCATTGATCTGTACGGATACATACTGATCCAGATGACGGATGTCATGGCCTTTTTCCTTTTCTTCTTTAACAATCAGCTGTGCTGCCGAAGCGACCATGAAGTACTGCTGATAGATTCTTAAGAGCTGCCCGGCCTTATCGGAATCATCCGGATACAGGAACAGTGTCAGATTCTTTGCGATATCCGTTTTATCAAACTGGATGCCGTCATGGACGATGCTTTCATCAACACTGTCGAGATCAAACAGATGCAGGGTGTTTCTGTTTCCCTTGTATCCGATGATATCCATATCGTACATATGGGATTCATACTGCTTGCCTGCCAGCATCACAGGGAAGCGGACACCGGTATCTCTCAGCATGTTCTTGCATGAGAGCCATTCATCAGGTATTTCATACTGCTTGTGATCTCTGAACTGCTGCTTGAACAGACCGAAGTGATAGTTCAGGCCGACACCGTCTCCCTCCATGTTGAGGGTGGCAATCGAATCCAGGAAACATGCGGCCAGTCTGCCAAGACCGCCGTTTCCGAGTGACGGTTCCTTTTCAGATTCTTCAACATCCTCAAGGCTTTTGCCGTGATTTTTGAGAATTCTGCTCATGTCGTCGTAGATGCCGAGATTGATCAGATTCTTGCCGAGCTGTTTTCCGACCAGGAATTCAGCAGAAATATAATAAAGCTTTTTCTTTCCTTCAATTTTGCTGAGCGCTGCCGATCTGTCTTTGACCAGGTCACACATTGCTTCATAAAGCTCACGTCTTGTTGCATCTTCGATGGGCTTTTTCAGATAGTTCATATACTCGTTTTCAAGAGCCATAACGTCATTTCCTCCTGTGAATCCGGCATATTATGCCAAAATCAACGCGGTTAGTATAGCACAAAATGATTTTTGTGCCACATTATGGAAAATCGGAGCTGTTTGGTTTATTCTTAATCTGAATAAGTATGAGGTTGCAAATATGAGAAAAGCAGGAATATTAATGCCTGTGGCGAGTCTTCCGGGAAGACACGGAAGCGGCACATTCGGGGCAGAGGCATATCATTTCGTTGATCTTGCAAAAAGGGCAGGACTTTCAATCTGGCAGATTCTTCCGCTCAATCCGCTCGGCTACGGAAATTCTCCCTATCAGCCGTATTCAAGCTATGCGATGGATGACATGTATATCTCCCTGGACATTCTTTATAAGCAGGGACTGATTTCCAAAGCACCGTCATTCAATAAGAACGCGGATGCGATCGATTATGAGAGAGTCAGGAAATTCCGTGAACCTTATTTAAGAGAAGCATATGCGAATTTCAAGCCTGATCTGAACTACTCGACATTCTCCTATCAGGAGTGGGTGAAGAACTTTGCGATTTTCATGGCGCTCAAAAAGAAGAACGGCATGAGAAGCTGGCTGGAGTGGGAAGATCCCGCAGAAAAGAACCAGCCGGTTGACGGAAAGCTTGATCTGAAGAAATATGAAGATGAAATTCTTTATGAAGTCTTCAAGCAGTATATTCTTTATCTGCAATGGAAAGATCTCAAGCAGTATGCGAATGATCTCGGCATTGAGATCATGGGTGACATTCCGTTCTATGTCGGTATTGACAGCGCCGATGTCTGGGCGAGCAGAAAGAACTTCCTTCTGGATGATGACGGCAGACCGATCTTCATTGCCGGCGTACCGCCTGATTATTTCTCCGCTACCGGTCAGAGATGGGGAAATCCGATTTATGACTGGGATTATATGGAAGAAGATGACTTCAGCTTCTGGGTGGAGAGAATCTCCTATACACAGAGACTGTTCGATATCATCAGAATCGATCATTTCCGCGCATTTGATACCTACTGGAAGATCAATGCGGACTGTCCGACGGCAGTGGATGGGGTCTGGATGGAAGCACCGGGCTACAAGCTGTTTGACACGCTTCTGCTGAAGACGGAAGATCTCAAGCTCGTTGCCGAAGATCTCGGCGATCTGAGATATGAAGTTCATGTACTGCGCGATCATTATGACTTCCGCGGTATGAGAGTCATTCAGTTTGCTTTCCTTCCTGAAGAAAGCGATGTTCATGACAAGCCGCATCAGCTCGTCTATACCGGTACCCATGACAACGACACATTGTTTGCCTGGTACCGCGAAAAGCCGCAATGGGAAAAGAGAAAGCTGAGAAGGTATCTGAGAAGCGAAGGGTTCAATACGCACAGCTTTGTCAATGATGTCATCAACTATGCATTGACAAGACAGGCCGATATGGTGGTTATTCCTTTAGGCGACTGGCTCCATAAGGGTCATGAAGCACGCATCAACACACCGGGCACGGTCGGCGCACCGAACTGGATGTGGAGAATGAAGTCGCTGAGCCCGTTTGAAGCAAAGACAGAACAGATCCATGCCGCACTTGAAAATGCAGGAAGGATTGAAACAGAAGAGTAAACGGAGGAGTCTTCATGGGATTTCTGATGAATCTGATCAAATCCATCTTATACGGTATTGTTGAGGGAATTACGGAATGGCTGCCGGTCAGCTCGACAGCGCATCTGAATATGATGAATGCGTTTCTCCCTCTGAATGTTTTTGAAAACTCCGTATTCAACCAGGAATACTGGGATCTGTACAAGGTGGCGATCCAGCTCGGCAGCATCATTGCCGTCGCGGTATTCTATTACCGCCGGCTGTGGCCGTTTCAGAAGAATATCAATGCCAAACGCAAAAACAGCATCATCAGAATGTGGGTGCTGATTCTCATTGCATGCATTCCGACCGGAATTGCAGGATTTCTGCTCGATGATCTGATCGACGCAAAACTCAGCTCAACATGGATCACATCCTTCATGTTGATTGCAGTGGGAATTCTGTTGATCTGGATGGAAACAGCGGGGGTTGAAAAGAAGGTGACTTCGATCGGCCGTATTTCGCCTCTGAATGCATTCTTATGCGGATGCTGGCAGGTTCTGGCTCTGATTCCGGGAACCAGCCGTTCAGGTGCGACGATTTTCGGTGAAACAATGATGGGTTTTGACCGTGTGACAGCGGTTGAGTTCTCATTCTTCCTGGCAATACCGGTCATGTTCGGAGCGAGTCTGCTCAAAGTGATCAAGTATTTTGCGGCAGGAGCTGCACTCAGCTTTTCATCCTGTGTCATTCTGCTGGCAGGGATGCTTTCGGCATTTGCCGTGTCGGTTGTTTTCATCCGGTTCATGATGAATTACATCCGCAAGCATGATTTCACAATCTTCGGAATCTACAGAATTATTCTCGGAGTTCTGATGCTGTTTTTCACAATCTTCGGCATCCTTGCCTAGAAAAAGGTTTTTATGAATACAGTGTTGCAGGCAGGCAGTCTTTTTCTCGAAGGACTGCTTTCATTCTTCTCACCATGTGTTCTTCCTCTGATTCCGCTCTATTTTGCCTACCTGACAAACGGCTCAAAGAGCACTGATGAGGAAGGAAACGTGCATTATGACCGTCTGAAGACATTCAGTCTGACGGTCGGTTTTGTGCTGGGAATCTGCACTGTGTTTGCGGTGGCTTCCCTATTGACGCCTGTCTTGCGGAGCACCTTTCAGAATTATCAGGTGCTCTTTGAAGTGATCGGTGGCATGTTGTTGATTTTCATGGGACTCGGCGCACTGGGAGTGATTCAGATTCCGCTTCTTTCAAAACTTCAGACTTCACGCGCAGCGAATGAAACGATGAGCTTTGCAAAGGCATGGCTGTTCGGCTTCACGGTCAGCTTTGCCTGGACGCCATGCGTCGGGCCGATGCTTGCCCAGGCAATCATGCAGGCATCAAGAGCCGAATCGGCAGCTGGGGGTTATCTGTATCTAGGCTGCTATACACTCGGCTTTGTGATCATCTTCCTGATTGCCGGACTGTTTACTTCGGAAATCCTTGAACTGCTGAAAAAATTCCGGAATGTATTGAAATATACAGGAATTCTCTGCGGACTCATCGTCATGGGAACCGGTGCATATCTGCTTGTGCAGGGCATTCAGGGATACGGAAGAATCATCAATACCGAAACTCCGCCGCAGGCTGATGTGCAGGAAACAGAAGTTTCTGAAAATACTGAAGAAGCGGCAACGGTTGATCAGTATGATTTTGAACTTGAAGATAATGACGGAAACACCGTCAGTCTCAGGGATTATAAAGGCAAGGTGGTTGTACTGGATTTCTATGAAACATGGTGCACCTACTGCAACGAGTCGCTTGGAACACTGGCAAAAGCCGATGCGATGGATGATGTGGAAGTGCTGATGGTGGTGACACCGGATATCGGCACGGAAGGCGATCGTGAATACATCAAACAGTTCCTTGCCGACAAAGGCTATTCCTTCCATCTGCTCTATGATGAAAGCGGACAGGCAACAAGATTATTCGGCATCACCGGCTACCCGACAACCTATTTCATCAAGCCGAGCGGTGAATACTACGGCTATATGCCCGGCTACATGCCGGAAGAAAACTTCATGGAGCTGATTGAGGAATGCCGGTCTGAATGAAAAATTCAGGTATCACTTGCGCGCGTGTTATGACAGCGCTATAATCTTATTGTTCAAGAGGGCAATAAAAAAAACAGCAGTTATGCTGTAAGGTTTGTTGCCCTCTTTTTTGCGTGAAAAAGGGGATAAGGAGGAGATTATGAAGTACATTTTTGTGACAGGCGGCGTTGTGTCGGGACTTGGCAAAGGGATTACTGCAGCTTCACTCGGAAGACTTCTGAAACAGAGAGGATACAAGGTGATTTCACAGAAGCTTGATCCGTATATCAATGTCGATCCCGGTACGATGTCACCTTACCAGCATGGTGAAGTGTTTGTGACGGAAGACGGGGCAGAGACAGATCTTGATTTAGGTCATTATGAGCGTTTCATCGATGAGAATCTCAATAAGTATTCAAATCTGACCAGCGGCAAGGCATACTGGAATGTTCTGAGCAAGGAAAGAAGAGGAGAATATCTCGGTGAAACGGTGCAGATCATTCCGCACATCACGGATGAAATCAAGCGCTTTGTCTACAATGTCGGCAAGCGTGCCGATGCGGATGTGACAATCACTGAAATCGGAGGAACGGTCGGGGATATTGAATCGCAGCCTTTCATCGAAGCAATCAGGCAGATCGCCATCGAGAAACCGGAAGATGTCTGCTTTATTCATGTGACACTGATTCCGTTTATTCCCGGATCCAACGAATATAAATCAAAGCCGACCCAGCACTCGGTCAAGGAACTGCAGAATCTCGGGGTCCGTCCGAATCTCATCGTGGCAAGATGCGACGGTCATATCACCGATGATGTAAAGGCAAAGATTTCTCTTTTCTGCAATGTCAAAGCGGATTGCGTCATTGAGAATACAACCGTATCCGATCTCTATGAAGCGCCGCTCATGCTGGAAAAACAGAATTTTTCTGCCATTGTATGCCGTGAGCTGAATCTTCCCGAAAGAACGATTGATCTTTCGCACTGGCAGCACCTTGTAGAGACGATCACCCATCCCAAACATGAAGTGACAATCGCAATCGTCGGCAAATATGTCCGTCTTCATGATGCCTATCTTTCGGTCATTGAATCATTGAAACATGCCGGCTATTCATTTGAGACACATGTGAATATCAGATGGATTGAATCGGAGGAGGTGACGGATGAAAATGCGGCAGAAATCTTTGAAGGTGTACAGGGAATCTGTGTGCCGGGAGGTTTCGGAAGCCGTGGGATTGAAGGCAAGATCGCCACTGCCCGCTATGCAAGAGAACACAATATCCCTTATCTTGGGCTGTGCCTGGGCATGCAGATTGCGGTGATTGAATTCGCAAGACATGTATTAGGTTATGAAGATGCGGATTCCCGTGAATTCAATGAGAACAGCAGCCATAAAGTGATTGATTTCATGCCTGATCAGAATGATGAAATCGACAAAGGCGGGACGATGAGACTCGGTGCCTATCCGTGTGTGGTGAAAGATGGCACGCTGCTGAAGGAATGCTATCAGAAAGATCAGATTGAAGAACGCCACCGTCATCGTTATGAATTCAACAACGACTTCCGCGATGCGTTCACACAGGCAGGAATGCAGATCAGCGGTACATCGCCGGACGGACTTCTTGTGGAGGCAGTTGAGAACCCTGCATGTGATTTCTTTGTCGGTGTGCAGTATCATCCGGAATTCAAGAGCAGACCTGACAGACCGCATCCGCTGTTCTGCAAATTTGTTGAGGTATGCATGAAAAAAACAGATGCGTAAAAGCCTCTGTTTGTGTATCATAGTTCCAATAAAAAGAAAGATGAGGAAGATGTGATGGCAGACAAGGTGATCGTTCTTGATTTCGGTTCTCAGTACAACCAGCTGATTGCGCGCAGAATCCGTGAATTCGGAGTTTACAGTGAACTTCATCCGGGTGATATGAAACTGAAAGAAATTCTGGCGCTGAAAGATGTGAAAGGCATTATCTTCTCCGGCGGGCCGAACAGTGTTTATGAAGACGGTGCGCCGAAATGCGATCCTGCGATCTTTGAGGCAGGACTGCCGGTGCTGGGCATCTGCTATGGCATGCAGATGAGCCATTATATGCTTGGCGGAACGGTATCGCCGGGAGAAAAGAAAGAATACGGCAGGGCTTTGATCAATGTTAAAGAGAACCTCCTGTTCAAAGGACTCCCTGAAACCCAGACAGTCTGGATGAGCCATGGCGATCAGGTTTCAGAGCCGGCAGAAGGGTTCAGGTCCATTGCCTCTTCGGCGACATGTCCGTTTGCGGCAAGCGTGAATGAGGAAAAGCAGATCTATACAGTTCAGTTCCATCCGGAAGTCAGAAACTCCGAATACGGATTGGATATGCTGAGGAACTTCGTCTTTGAAATCTGCAAGGCAAAAGCAGACTGGTCCATGAAGGATTTCATTGATGAGCAGGTTGCGCTGATCCGCGAAAAGGTCGGTGATGAAAAGGTGCTGCTCGGTCTGTCCGGAGGTGTGGACTCTTCGGTTGTTGCGGCACTTCTCAACAAAGCAATCGGTTCAAATCTTTACTGCATGTTCATTGATCATGGACTGATGCGAAAAGGGGAAGCAGATTCTGTGATGGAAGTCTTCTCCAGAAATATGGATCTCAATCTCATCAAAGTTGACGCTTCTGAAAGATTTCTTTCCAAACTGAAGGGAGTCAGTGATCCTGAACAGAAAAGAAAGATCATCGGAAATGAATTCGTTTATACATTCGCTGATGAAATCAAAAAGCTTCTGGAAGGGACTGATATCAAATGGCTTGCACAGGGAACTCTTTATACCGATGTGATTGAAAGCGGCACAAAAACTGCCCAGACAATCAAATCACATCACAATGTAAACGGACTGCCGGATGATATGACCTTCAGCCTGATCGAACCTTTGAACAGGCTCTTTAAGGATGAAGTCAGACAGCTCGGTACTGAGCTCGGTCTTCCTGATGAAATGGTATGGAGACAGCCTTTCCCCGGTCCCGGTCTCGGTGTCCGGGTACTCGGCGAAATCACAGATGAAAAACTGGAAATTGTCAGAGAAAGCGATGCAATACTGCGTGAGGAAATCAGGAATGCCGGTCTTGAACGTGAAATCTGGCAGTATTTCACCTGTCTTCCGGATATCCG
>JAUNEN010000168.1 GCA_030525525.1 Erysipelotrichaceae bacterium | reverse complement strand
AAAGGAAGAGTTCATTCTCTTCCTTTTTTTCGCCCCTTTTTCCTTCAGCATGCCTCTTATGTGGTTGTAATTATCGTTTCAGGTACCCTGAAATCTTTGTCTTCAACCGGAAATATGCCTGAAAACAGCCCTTACCATTACGGAAATACCAATTTTCCCTGTTCAGTTATAATTTAAGGGCAGGAGGACGAATGTATGAGTGAATTCGGTACTAATCTAAAAAGACTCCGCGAACAGCGCGGCTTAACTCAGCAGGAAATCGCTGAAACATTTTTCGTCACTGCAGCAACCGTATCAAGATGGGAATCCGGGATGCGCTATCCTGATCTCATGATGGCTAAGAAACTGGCAGACTTTTATGAAGTACCGCTCGATCAGATACTGGTCGCCAAAGATTTTCCTGAATATGTGAAGAAGGCACCTGTGATGGAGAATGATTTGGACGGGCGTATACAGACATCACTTTATACCCTGGCAGCCATTGCCTTTGTGATCAGACTGATCGGATTCTTTCTGTTTCCCGAAGTCCATGACGGCAGCGCTGCGGCATATATCAGGCAGGCTTCAGATATTCTTATGACAGTCAGCATCCTCATTGTACTTCTTGCAGGAATCAGGTATTCATTCAAAGGTGAACTGAGTCAGCGGATCTCCGGAATCATTGCATTGATTTTCTTTGCATCACAGGCTGTCACTCTGATGACAGAAGGAACAGCAGCTGTTTTCTGTATACTGCCAATAATCTGCATGGTGCTGACAGTACTCTTCTTTTTCCAGAATAAAGTCAGTTATTTTCCGTTTCTCTGTACAATGATGAGCGTTTATCTGTTCGTCAATGTACTTCTGTGCTTCCTGGAATCCGGCACATATTCAGCTGCCAGTACATCATTTGTGACAAGATACAGATTCTTATGGAGCTTTGTAAATCCGCTCGGTGTATCGTGTCTGTTAATTCTTCTCATATGGCAGGTTTACAGCATTTACCGGAAATACAGACTTGCAGAAGAGGTGATCCGATGAAGAGATATATCAGTTTGTTCTTGGCACTGGTTCTATGTGGGTGCAGAACTGCTCCGTCAATGAATCAGGCAGACTTCAGCCTGCCCGAAGGCTGGAAGGCGGCAGTCACGGTAACAGATTATTCCGATCGCTCTGGAAGACTTGTTGTTATAGACGAAAACGGTGAACATCAAAGTACAGATATTGAGATCGGACTTGTCGATGAAGAACATTCACTGCCTGAAAGTGAGGATGAAATCTGGCTTGTGCCGGGTTATACGGACAAAGAATTCAAACCGGGCAGAACTCTCTATGTACTGAATACCAAAAACGGAACAGTTAATCAGCTGAAAACAGAACCTGCAAGGTTTACGGCTGCCGAAGGACGCAATGTCTATTTTGCAAAAACAGACGGCGGATCACCGTCGATCATGACGCTCGACCGGCTCAATCTTGATTCGATGCAGATGAAATCAATCGAAACAGAAGCATTGATTGTCAGGGCAGTCGGAGCTGTGGATGGCAGAGTCTGTTTGTTGACAGTTCAGGATGGCACAAACCTCAAAGCAAATATATATGATTCAGATTTAAATCAGGTATCCGGACAGATTCTTCTGGATGATACGGTCGGCAATGTGTTCAGCTGCATGCAGAACGATCATATGATTGTCATGGCCTGGCATATGAACAGCAGCGAGTCATACCGGACAATGTTTATCATTGATCTTTCAAACGGTGATGTGATCCGCAGAGATCTGATGTTCTCTCAGGATGGAATACCGGTTGTACAGGATGATCAGTATCTGCTGCTGGCAGAGGCACAGCAAAGAAGCGATGTTCTGATCACCAGGATTGATATGATCTCAGGCACAGCTGATGAATTCATATTCAGCGGGACATACCGTTCAATGAGTGCGGACAGTGAATATATCTATCTGCTGGATCAGGAAAATACTGTTCATATCCTGGATGGCACCAATCCTGAAAATGAAATCAACCGGTTCGAGATCGAGACAAGTGAGAATGAGAGCTGCCGGGTGATCTTTGCCCGCTGAGTGATTTCTGAGATCAAAATGAAAATTGTGAATTCAGACAAAAGCTGAATTGAAAAAGAAAGACAGAGGAGTGCGCAAGTGCTCCTTTTGGCATGGAAAGGGCAGGTACAGCCATCTGAAATACCGAATTTCTTAAGATGCATGCAAATAGTATCGATTCAGAATCATCGGATTTCTGAAATGAAAGAATCTATATTATAGTGTTATTGAGGAAATGATGTTACGGATCTTGTTTTATACAATCGGAATACTGCTGAGATTAATGCCTCTGGTCGTTTTTTATATCGCTCTGTATCGCAGCCCCTGGCATAACAGATTGAAAAAAGCAGGTTATACAGAAAAAGAAACTGTCGTCGGCGAAGTGCGTTTTCATTATGCGGAGTCAGGCAATTCAGATCAGACTCCGCTTTTACTTCTGCATGCCGGGATGCTGGACTGGTTTTCCTATCATCGTGTCATGGTGAAGCTATGTGCAGATTATCATGTATATGCGGTTGATTATCCGGGTCAGGGTAAAACGAGATATCCGGATGATTATGAAATGAATGCAGTCAATATCGGTACTTCTCTTGCACAATTCATTGAAGAAGTGATCGGGGAACCGGTAAGTGTCTGCGGAAACGGAGAAGGAGGTCTGCTGGCGGTCCGGCTTGCGGCAGAGAGACCGGATCTGATCATGGCTGCAGTCCTGGAAGATCCGCCGTTATTTACTTCGGAATATCCGGCCATCCGCAATACTGCCGCATATCGTTCATTCAGAATCTGCGACAGAGCAGTCAGCGAAGATCGTGAAGGCGATTATCTGCGCTTCAGGCTCAGAAATTCTTCTGATCTTGCGGGAATTGATATCGGTCACGTGAAAAAGGGAATCCTGACAATTCTGATTATTGTTTCAAGAATGCTGCACTGGCAGAAGACAACAGAAATTCCGTTTGTATCTGAATATATGAGAGAAATCATACGCGGTCTGGATCAATACAGTCCTTATTTCGGCAAGGCGTTTTATGATGGCAAGTGGAATGAAAACTTTGATCATACGGAAGCGTTATGCAGAATACAATGTCCAGTTCTGCTGATGCAGGCAGATACATTGTTTCTTTCAGACGGAACACTGAAAGGCGCAATGTCTGAAGAAAACGCACAGTTTGCATGTTCCAGATTGAAGAATGTGAAATATATAAAGATCCATTCAAAGCATGTGATTCATCTGGATCAACCGGAAGAGTATCTGATGCATGTCACTGATTTTCTCAGTCAGAGCAATAAAGACAATATATAGCTGAAAACATATCAGAACTTTATGGCAGCCGGATTTATAACGGCTGCTTTTTCTGTAAGCTGTCAAAGGTATATATGACGCCTCAAAACAG
>JAUNEN010000167.1 GCA_030525525.1 Erysipelotrichaceae bacterium | reverse complement strand
CATAAAACCCTCCACATAAAAATCCCTGACGGTAAATACCATCAGGGACGAAATTCATTTCGCGGTGCCACCCTGCTTCGTGCTGCTGAAACACGCTCTTGCTCAGATACTGTCATATCTGCGAAAACTAACGTATCCCTGCCACGTCGCAGAATACCCGGAGCCTTCTTCCTTTGACTGCGCCCTCAGCGGTCCATTTGACTGACTGTGCTTCTGCCCGGCTCTCACCTGCCCGGACTCTCTTGGAGATCATATCAGCCGTTAACTCCGCCTCATCGGTTTCTATGAGACGATGATACAGAGAACATACATTCATGGTCAATAGGTTCGGAATGAATATCTGTAAATTTTGCAGATACTAATGAAAATATTTATAATCATTTTCATTATCACGGTTTCTGATCCTCACTGAAACCGGAATCGGAACAAGCATCGTATGCGTATAGTGTGAATGCGGAAGCGTATGATACCTTCTTGAACAATGCGCAATCCACCAGAAATAGACAACCGGGATCAGGACTGAAGTGATGATCACGAAAACTCTTTCCGGGGAGAATGCTTCCTGAAGACTCATCAGATATACCGCATAGCCAAGCAGGATACTGCTCATAAAGGCCATTCCTGTTTCAAGAACATATAACATCAGGCTTCGCAGAAGATGCTGAAGGAAGGTTGCTTTCGTAACGCCGTCTTTCTGCTTCACTCTGATTCTGACAAGAATCTGCCCGCAGGTACTTCCTTTGAAGATTACCGGCAGGATGCCGAACTGAATGATGAAGACAATCATCCAGACAAGATTCACAGCCCACCCTTTCATTTCCGGCTGATATGCCGCAATGAAAATCCAGTTGATCATGCCAAAAAGAATCAGATCAAACAGATATGCGAAAAAGCGTCTAAGCAAAGTGACGCTGAGTCCTTTCAGGTAGGATTCCTCATCAATGTCATCCCTCTCAGGCAGGAAGATCTGAAACAGCGGTGTGATCCAGTAACCGATCAATGCGCCGAGCGTATTATTGATCAGATCATCCACTTCCGCATAGCGGTAGGCTTTCGGATAGATGAACCAGAGACCGGTCAGTTGGGTCAGCTCATAAAACAGACTGACCAGAAATCCGATCAGAAGCGTCTTTTTGAGATCCATCCGGAAATAATAGCGCAGATAAATTCCGAGAGGTATCTGCATGATGATATTGGCAACGATCTGAAAAAGTCCGAATGAAGAGAACATCCGTTTCCAGTGAACAGGATTCTGAAATGTAGAAAAATCCCTGAATACAAAGCCGGCATCCTTCATCGTTTCATAAAGATCATGTCCGGGAATCCATCCGATCGGCTTGGCAGGTGAAGCCGCAGCCGAAGCGAAGGAAGGCAGAGGCAATACTGTCAGAAAAAGAGCGCACATGGAATAGAGAATAAACGAATAGACGACCATCACACGGATGACGGGAATCCCGCCGTATCTGCGGTAATGAACTATGACAAACGGCAAGGTGAAAACAGCTGCCGCCGGCAGAAACAGAATGCTTGCAGTGATAATTGAAATCATATATGAATTCATACTTCACCTCTTCATTCCATATTACATCACAAAAACAAAACCGGTGCACACTGCACCGGCTTGACATTTCATTGCAATGAATTATCTGTCGCCGTTTGCCATACGCAGAATCTTGCGTTCAACGGCAGCTGCATATTCAGCTTCTTCCTCTTCATTTTCCGGAATGAATTCTTTCACGGGTGAAGGCTTTTCATTTTCATCAAGAGCGACATAAACAACATATGCACGGTTGATCAGCTCCTTCTCTCCGAAATGATCAATGAAGGAATCAACCCTGACCTCCATGGATGTCCGTCCGCTCCAGGTCACCTTGGCTTCCTGTATGATGATATCGTTGAGATAAGCTGCTTTGAGAAAGCTCAGATTATCAATGCAGGCAGTTGTGACAGCCTTCTGTGCATATCTTCTTGCGGCGACTGCTCCGATGACATCAATCCACGCCATCAGCTGACCGCCGAAAAGACGCGGTCTTTCATTTCCGTTGCAATGCTGTGCCAGGACAATCTGTACACCTGATGTAATTTCACTCATATCTGACTCCTGTTATCTACAACCTCATTATATGAAGTTTCCAACCTTCTGTACATGTCACAAAACAGACAGATTTATGGCAGAAAAAAACCTGATTCTGTTTTGATCAGGTTCTTATGATTAAAGATTCCGGACTGCTTCAGATGTTTCGGCTGCGGCACCGATGATATTTCCGATACCGGTGCAGTTCACCGGTATCTGTTACTGTTTTTCGTTTTCGATCTGGGTCAGCTTGTCATGAAGAAGTTCGAGAACCTTCTCCTTGGAGCGGATCAGCTCAAATGTATTGAATACATCTTCGAATTCTTTTCCGGCTGTTTTCGCTTCATAGAATTCTCTTCCGAGCTTTTCATATGCTTTGGTCAGATCTCTTGATGTGTGGCCAATTTCAGATCTGATTTCGGCTTTTCTTTTTTCAAAGTCAATCTTTGAAAGAAGTGTTTTGCTGCCTTCTTCGATTGTTCTGGATGCTTTATCTACAAATTCGTTCACTTTTGTGTTGAAGTCTTCTGACATGTTCATTCAATCCTTTCCGGCCCTTTCAATCAGGTCCAAAATAATTTCTTTGATCTCGTCATCTTCAGCTTCTTTCTGCGATACGAGTTCTATAATGCCGCTGATCAGTATTTCTGCATAGTATCTCGGATGTACCAGCATCAGCTCATCCTGCTCATTGCCTTCTTCAAACAAAGCAGTCAATGCATCGATTGCATTTGACTTGGCCTCTTCAACCGAGCGCATGCTCAGCTGGGAAAGATCCACATCATCATCCGTCGAAAGCTTGTTGTTCAGATCACGGAATGAGCCGACCGTATTGCCGACAAACTGTCTGAGCCTGGCGGGATAATCAGAATGATCCATGGATGCATTCATCATCTCATTGAATACTTCGTTATATTTCTCACTGATTGCGTCAATGACGTCATCCTTCGATTTGAAGTAGTAATAGAAGAGTCCTTTGGCTACATTCATCTCCTTGACGATCGAACTGATTGTCGTATCAACAATGCCGTTCTCTTTAAACAGCTTTTCTGCGGCATCGACAAATTCATTTCTTCTCTCTTCACCACCGTCTCTGTTCTGCGTCACAATAACCACCTCCTGCAAGTCCAATATACATACTGACTGACTGCCAGTCAATAGGTGTGTGATATACTTTTGCTATGAAACTGATCTGTCCTGTCTGCGGCAAACCGCTCGAAAAAATCAACAAAGAAGCCTGCTGTGAAAACAATCATCACTTTGATTATGCGAAAAGCGGCTATCTGAATCTGCTTGTTTCCAATAAGAAAATCCATGGCGATGATGCTGAAATGGTAAAGGCACGTACCCTGTTTCTGAACAG
>JAUNEN010000086.1 GCA_030525525.1 Erysipelotrichaceae bacterium | reverse complement strand
ATATAGACACGGAGGTATGTCTGCCCGCTCTTTCTTCCATTCAGGCAGAGAAAGTGATCATCAGTATGGCGGACAGATTTACTTATGGAGGACCTGCCGTTCAGAGCGTCTGATGAAAGAAAAACAAGGAGGAACAAACCGGTGATAAAACAGAATAGAAATACCTGGCTGTTTCTGGCATTTCTTCTTTTGGGCGGGATTACCTACCTGTTCACCAGAACGCACATATCGATGGTGGATACCTTCATGTTCAGTGCCAACTTTATGATCTATATCGGGCTGCTGATCTCCTGGATGCAGTCCGTGCGGGACAGGCTTCTTCCCACCAGAGCAAGGAGTTATATCCTTACCTCGGCGCTCCTGATGATCTTCTACCTTCTCGTGCGGATCCTGAGATTCCGAATCCTGACACAGGTAGTAATCCGGCGCTATGTGGATTATGCATACAACATCCCGATGGTACTGGTCCCGACACTGTTCCTTATGACCTGCATTCTGATCAGCAGGGGTGAGGAAGCTGAAGGAAAGGGAAAGGAATGGCTGCTCCTGTTCCCTGCGTGCGGCATGCTGATGATGATCATGAGCAATGACATTCATCAGCTGTTCTATCACCGTCTCATTCCGCTTTCTGAGTTTCACGGTATTGTCGGCACCTATACATACGGGCCGCTGTTTTATCTGATGTACGTCTGGATGGCAGTCATCATGATCACCGGCTTTGTGATCCTGATTCACAGAACATACAGGCAGAATGTCCGCGCACTCATCTGGTTTGTGTGTGTCACTTTCATCTGGGTCGGGCTCAGCCTTATCAACTGGCTGGTATTTACACCGCTTAATATGCTCCGCATGTATCATTCTCCGGAAATACAGGTTTTCGGCATGCTGGGATCCTTTGAAGTCTGCATCCGTTACCGTCTGATTCCGTATAACGAAAACTATACCGGCTTTTTTTCCAGTCTGGGTCTTCCGGTCCGGATCACGGACGAGGCTTTCCGGACAGTCTATGAGACAAATATTCCGATCAAAGCAGAAGACGCTGAGCTTTTCTCTGCCATAAAGAATCCTGTATATCTTGATGAAGACACCCGCCTGCTTGGAATGAAACTGCATCCCGGCTATGTATTCTGGACAGAGGACGAGCGTGAACTGCACGAGGAGGGCCGCCGCCTTGCTGTGGCGAATGAGCTGCTGAGTGAAGAGAACGATCTGATCGCGGTTGAGAATGAGCTCAAGGAGAGGAAAGCTCATCTGGAAGCGCAGGATCAGGTCTATGACCGGATCGCTTCTGCACTCTATCCAAAGCAGAAACGTATTGAAGAACTGCTGGAAAGCACTTCGTCTGAGTCAGACAGCTTCCTTGCTGTACTGGCCGAATGCTGTGTATTGAATGCTTACTGCAAGCGTAAGTGCAACCTTCTGCTTCTCTCTGAGGATAATCTTCCGCATCCGAACCGCGAGCTTTTCCTGGCGCTGCAGGAGTCTGCACGTTTTTTGAAGTGCTGCGGTATAGATGCTGCTGCGATCGGCGAAGAATATTCGGAATTTCCACTTACAGCAATCCACGACCTTTACGACAGTTTTGAGACGCTGATTGAAGCGCTCCTTCCTGTCATGCGCCGGATGACGGTGTCTCTTTCCTCCGGTGGTATAAGGATTGCTGCGGAAACGGATACGGTCCCGCCTCTTCCGGAAACATCTCTTCCTGTGGTATGCAGAGAAAGTGACGGCTGTCTCTTTCTGACACTCACGGCTGCTAAAGGAGGTGACGCAAGATGAGATCTCTGTACAGCTTCCTTTCAGAATCCAAAGGTGCGCCGCTGCTTCTTATGACCGCGCTCTTCCTGATGATCATAGAGACCCGGGTCTTTGAGCTTGCACTAAGGGAAAAGCAGAACAGACGGCAGATACTCGCTGCTGCCGTTCATCTTGTAATTGGATTTGTGATGTTTGTGATCATCCTGGATGCATACGATAATCTCCATTTCTTCGAATCAATACAGGGCCCGCCGGATCAGAGCGGATGGTTCGTGTATTCTGTACCCTGGATGATTTACGGCCTTCTTGAAGTACTTTCCGGGATCATACTGACGTTCAACCTCCGGGAGTACAGACGCTTCAGGAAAAGCACGGTGACAGGCGGTGCGATCCGCGAAAGCGTTGACCTGCTGCCCGAGGGGATCTGTGTCAGTGCTGCAGACGGTACCGTGCTGCTTGCCAATCTGAAAATGAATATGCTGTGCCGCGAGCTTACAGGGGAACGTCTGACGGATGCAAACACCCTCTGGGCTTTTCTGGAATCAAGCGGCGAAGATCAAAGCGGCAAGCTGCTGATCCATACATCCCGGGAAGAAACCTGGCTCTTTGCGAGGGATACCCTTTCTATAGACGGTAAGACGTATGAGCGGACAAACGCTGTGAATGTCACCGAGCGATACCATATCACAGAAGAGCTTCGGGAGAAGAATGTACATCTTAAGGAGATCCAGCACCGTATGAAAGAGGCAGCGAAGCTTTCCTCAGAGATGTTTGTGAAGCAGGAGGAGGCCTCTGCCCGCACGGCTTTGCACAATGAGCTGGGGCAGGTGCTGCTGATGGGCCGCTACTATACCGAGCATCCCGATACCACAGACGCTGAGATGGTCGCATTAATGACCAGGCAGATGAACAGCTTCCTTTTGGGTGAGCGCAGAACTCCGGAAACTGATACCGGGGACGAAGTGCGTCAGGCGATCCATATGGCAGCCAGTATCGGCGTGAGTGTCAATCTGAAAGGTACTTTGCCTGAGGATGATAAGCTGCATTCCCTCCTGGCAGACGCGATCCGGGAATGCGCCGCCAACGCCGTCAAACACGCGGAGGGGGATGTGCTGAGTATCGAGATCCGTGAAAACACAGAAGGCACCTTTATAACCATTACCAATAACGGCAATTCTCCAAAGGCTCCCATTCACGAGAGCGGCGGTCTGCTGTCCCTTCGAAAACGCATCGAGACTTCAGGCGGGCAGATGATCGTACAGAGCCAGCCGGTCTTTTCTCTGAAATTCTCATTTATGAAGTACTAGCGATATGCACCCCCTGCCGTGATCCGGTCGGGGGCGCTCTTTTTTTCTTGTGAAAATGGTACGAACAGGTAATAGGAAATTCAGGTTCAGGCAGATATATTGAAAGTATATCAACAGGAAAAGGGCAAACTATAATCTTTATTCACAGAAAATCCGCATTTTGAAAGGGTGTGAGCGCATATGAATAACCGTATCAGAGTCGTCGTTGTAGACGATCAGAACATATCACGCGGCTTTTTCGAGATGTATGTCCGTGCCTTCAACCGATATGAGCTGGCGGCATCCCTTCGGACAGCGCAGGAAGCAATCGATTACATTGACACACATGAAGCTGATCTTCTGATCCTTGATGTGATGATGCAGGAGGGGATTGACGGGCTGAGCGCTGCCGGAGAGATCAAACGCTCTCATCCGGAAGTGAAGATCATCCTGACGACATCCACATCGGAAACGAGCTGGGAGGAAAAAGCCCGGGCGATCGGCGTCGAGAGCTTCTGGTACAAGGAGTACGACAACCGCAGCCTGATCGACATCATGGACCGCACGGCAGACGGCGAATCGGTTTATCCATCACAGATGCCCGAAGTGAGTTTCGGCAGAATCAAACGCAGTGATCTGACAAATCGTGAGCTGGATGTGCTTCGGGAGCTGACCGGCAGTCTCACCAACGATGAGATCGCAGATAAACTGCACATATCCGCAAACACAGTCAAGCGTCACCTGCAGAACATTATGGAAAAGACCGGAATTAACAGCCGCCTCGATCTGGCGATTCACGCCAGACTTCTGGGGGTGGTCATCCCTGAAAGCGAACGAACGAATCAACACAAAGGATAGGAGGTTTTATGAAAAACATCATTACGAGAAGTCTGGCATGTGTACTTTCTTTTGCACTTGTCGGCAGTGTGCTGCCGGCAGGAGTCAATGCAGAGGAAACTGAAATTGAGGAAACAGACGAACAATGGCTTGAAGACGCAGAGGAAGATGTCGTAGCACAATCAGAACAGATTTCCGAAGAAGAGGAAACGAACGAACAATGGCTTGAAGAACAGGAAGCAGTCATAGCACAATCAGAACAGATTCCCGAAGAAGAAACAGACAAACCGGCAGCTGTCTTCAATCCTACCGAAGACAATATTCAGGCTTCCAACACAATTGCAACTGCAATTGAGCTGAAGCTGAATGAACATCAGACTGTCAATATTGAAAACGGCGGGGATTACACATGGTTCAGATTCACACCGAATGAAACCGGTTATTATTCATTTGAATCCAATGGTTATCAGACAAATACTTATGTGGAACTGTTCAGCTCCGGATCTGATGCGGCACTGGCAGAGGATGATAATACCGGTGATGGCGAGTATAATTTCTGTCTGAACCACAAACTGGAAAGCGGAAGGACGTATTACTACAGGGCGCACTTATACTCATCCCAGAAAACCGGATCATTCACAGTCACTTTATACAGAGATTCGATGTTAACAGTTGTGCCGGTCGGAAAAACAGAGTTTTTTGTCACTCCCAAAAGTGATGTAAAGCTTCAGGTCAAGATTCTCTGCGAGGATAAGGCCGGAATGAAGATCGAGTGGCACCGTAGAACTACGGTTACCAGCAGTTGGAGTGGAGAAATTGTTGCGACCAATACGGACACTTATTTGGCTGATAATATTGATAAAGAAACACATCATGTCTGGGTTGATGTGACAGACCGGTTCGGCAATAAGGAAACCGTAAATTTCTTTATGCATCCTGATACCGGATTAAGTGCATACGTCGATGAGCCGATAAGATATACAAACCCCGGATATACTCAAACATTCAGGGCTCATATATCTGCGAATGACAAAACAGATCTGAAAATGTATTGGTTCAAAAAAGTCTATGATAATTACGGCGGATTCTATCTGGCTTCAATTGATGGAGCCAATACTGATACACTGACAACGGAAGTGCTCAACAATTCACAGGAATACTGTCTGATTGTGAGGGACCGCTACTATAATCAGGTGAACGTATTTGTTGAAGTCAGGGTGAAGCAGAAGGGTTCGCTGTTTATCTATGACCACAAACCTGTGATCGGTCTAGGCGAATCAATCGATCTTTATGCTACGGATTTTGCCGCCGTGCAAACTCCTAAGAGATGGGTAAGCTCTGATCCATCCGTTGCAGTGGTGAATGATGGAAAAGTCACCGGAATCGGAATCGGAACTACATCAATCTTTGCGGCTGATCCGGCGAATCCGACAAATTTCGACGGTACCAACCTGACCGTTTCCTTTACAGACACAGCAGATCCTTCCGCATATTACTTTGATGCTGTAATGTGGGCATATGAGAACGGCGTCACTGTCGGTCATGGCGGATATGGGAAATTCTCACCGAATGTGAACTGCACCAGAGAACAGATTGTGACATTCTTATGGAGATGCATGGAGCAGCCTGAACCGGTAACATCTGTCAGGTTCACGGATGTCGCACAAGACGCATGGTATTACAAACCGATCGCATGGGCATATGAGAACGGCATTACAACCGGACTCAATGACGGCACCGGCAGATTCGGTATCGGCCAGCCCTGCACACGTGAACAATGTGTCACTTTCATGTATCGTCTTTTCTCGTTATTCGATAAGGAATTTACCAATATCCGCAGACATAAGATGTTCACAGATGTAGCACAAGACAAATATTACTTTGAAGCAATCAGCTGGGCATATGACAAGGAAATCACAACGGGACTGAACAACGGCACCGGAAAATTCGGCGTCGGCCAGGCCTGCACACGTGCAATGATTGTTACCTTCCTGCACAGATCGACTAAGATCTGAAATACAGATGATTTGAGCGCATAATGAAAGAGCTGAGCGATCAGCTCTTTTTGCGTTTCATGCACTGATAAATGAAAAATTCATGTATAATCCGCAAACCTGCATTGTTTTCAGCTATAGTATGTATAACAGGAGGAGCAAACTCTATGAAAAACATAATTGCGAAAGGATCTGCTCTGATTCTTTCAATGTCCCTCACCGGGACTTCCTTTCCTCTTACAATCATTGCCGAGGAAACACAGCCGCCTGAAATCACTTCAGAAGAGTTTCTTGCGCAGGCAGAGCAGCTGATCAATGAAGGCGTACAGCCGGAGTTTGAAAGAACGGTTGAAAAACTGCCTGAAGAAGAAACTGTCAAACCGGATGCGGCATACAATCCGCCTGCTGAAGACATTCAGACTTCCAACACACTTCAGACATCAATCAAGCTCTCCTTAGGTACTTATCAGACGGTCATAATCGAAAATGCAGGTGATTATACATGGCTTTCATTCACTCCGTCTGAAACTGCATATTATGCGGTTGAAGCAAACGGTATCTATGATACATATTGTGAAATGTATGAGGGTGCCGGGCAGATTGTGACATCGGATGATGATTCCGGTTTGGGTCTGAATTTCTGTATTAACCGGAAGCTGCAGAAGGGAAAGACCTATTATTACAAAACACGGTTATATGCGGGTTACAATACAGGTACGTTCACCGTCAGTGTCATCAGAGACTCCATGCTGACGATTGTTCCGATCGGAAAAACAGAACTGTATGTCACTCCCTACAGCGATGTAAATCTTCAGATCAGGGTTCTTGATGAAGATACAACAGGTATGAAGATCCGCTGGTACCGGACGGATTATATGGGAATTGATTATGCAAACACATTGGTTGCCAGCAACACCGAAACATATACAGCAGCCAATATCAATTATTACACAAGAATCAGAGTGGAAGTTGAAGACAGATTCGGCAATACGGATGAGCTGTGGTACGGCATTCATCCGGATAACGGTTTAAGTGTCGTGTTTGATCAGCCCGTACGGTATTCACCACCCGGATACAATCATGTGCTCAAAGCTTATGTCACGGCCAATGACAAGTCTGATCTGAAGTGTTACTGGTTCAAAAAGGTATATATCGACGGCGGTTTCTATCCGGTTCAGATTGAGGGTGCAAATACGGATACTCTCACAACCGAAGTTCTTAACGAATCAACCGATTATATCATTATCGTGCGTGACAAATATTATAATCAGGTACAGGCTGAAGCAGATGTTGTCGTCAAGCCACAGTCGGCTGTGATTCTTTATGACAATGATGTTGTTCTGCCCGTCGGCAGCTCAAAGCAATTGATAGTATCCGGTCCTGATTCATTGGTGTGGGAAAGTACAGACAGCGATATCGCTTCGATTGATCAGAACGGACTTGTGAAAGGTATTTCCGTCGGTGAAGCTGGAATCGATGTATATCAAAAAAACAATATGTCAAACTATGCTGAGGGCAATGTGACCGTTACGTTTACCGATACGGCTGATCCTTCTTCATACTATTTCGATCCGGTTATCTGGGCAGCTGTAAATGATATTACCAAAGGTCATGGCGGTGCCGGAAAGTTCTCACCGAATGCATCCTGTACAAGAGAGCAGATTGTTACTTTCTTATGGAGAATGATGGGTGAGCCGAAACCTGAAACAGCCAGCAGCTTCACGGATGTTGCAGAAGACGCATGGTATTACGAGCCGATCACATGGGCTCTTGAAAACGGTATTACGACCGGACTGAATGACGGTACCGGCAGATTCGGTGTCGGGCAGGCCTGCACACGTGAACAATGTGTCACCTTTATGTATCGGGCAAATATTCTTGACTACGGCGGCAATTTCAGAAGACATAAGATGTTCACGGATGTAGCACAGGGCAAATATTACTTTGAAGCAATCAGCTGGGCATATGACCGGGGAATTACGACCGGACTGAACAACGGAACAGGCAAATTCGGTGTCGGCCAGAAATGCACGCGTGCAATGATTGTTGCCTTCCTTTACAGATATAGGGAAGCCTGATTCACATCACGCAATACCCCACATAAAAAAATGCGGAGAAGATTCCGGAAGGGAATCTTCTCCTTTTTGTGAGGATTCTGTTTTTGGTACTGTTCTTAATCTTTGTGCTTACCGTGATATTCAAGACACAGCATTGTAATGTCATCAAACTGTTCCGAGTCTTTGACAAAACTGTTGATGGCAGTAATCACATTGACAAGAATCTGTTCTGCAGATGCGCCGGGGTCTTTGTTCAGAGTTTCTGCCAGGCGATCAAGCTCAAACATTTTCATGGATGAATCCGTTGCTTCGGGAACGCCGTCCGTATATACGAAGACTCTGTCGCCGGGTTCCATCTGAATTTCATATTCCTTATACCGGATGCCGTCGATACTTCCGAGGACAAGCCCGTGCTTATCCTTGAGAATGGAGAATTTTCCGTCTTTCATCAGGTATGGATATTCATGACCTGCATTGGCGGCTTTCAGTTTTCCGGTACTGATTTCCAGAATGCCGAGCCATACCGTCACAAACATTTCAATCGGATTGTTCTCACAGATTGTTTCATTTGCCCGGGTGAGAATTTCGGCAGGAGAAAGACTGGTATTGGCATAAGACTGAACGATGATCTTTGACATCATCATAAACAGAGCAGCCGGGATTCCTTTGCCTGATACATCCGCAATGACAAGACACAGATGATCATCATCGATCAGGAAGTAATCATAGAAATCACCGCCGACCTCTCTGGCCGGATCCATGAGTGCATAGATATCAAATTCATCGCGTTCCGGATACGGCGGGAATTCATGCGGCAGCAATGACTGCTGGATGTTGTGAGCGGTATTGAGTTCGTTTTTGATCCGTTCTCTTTCAGCTTCCGCACGGTGCTTTTTTTCAATCCTTCTGACGACATCTCTGACATACTGGCGGAAAATCAGAATGGCTCCGGTCAGCAGAACAGATGCACTGATCAGATAAAACCACAGCTGCTCGGTGATCCGTTTGGCTTTGGTGATTCTGACCGACATAACTTTGTTGCCGCCGCCCATCTGATCAACCATCTGAATTATGAAGCTGTAGTTTCCTCCTGCCAGGTTTGTATAGTCAACCGGGACAAGATCGCTTCTGTTCACGGTGGTGAATCCGTTATCGAATCCCTTGAGGCTGTATGTAACCTGCGGGTCAATCAGTGAGTAATTGAAAACATACGGGTAGATCGTGAGCTTGCGCACCGATGCATCAATCGTGAATCCGCCGTCTTCATCCGGATAGATCCGCTCTCCGTCCGCTTCAATATACGGTACGGATGCCTTGAGATTTGAAATATTGACGTAGGGTGTATTGATATTGACTCTGGCAACACCGGTTGATCCGGCGATATAAAGATCACCGTCATCAGTCAGTTCACTGTATGAATTTGCAGTAGCGATGCAGGGAAGGCCGTTGGCAATGCCGTAATGCAGAGAATTGACTGCCCCGCCGCTCAGTAACGATTCTGCCGAAGCAACATAGATGCCGTTGCTCGAAAGAATCCACATCATGTCATCCTTGTTTTTATAAAGATCAAAGTTGTTTGAATAAGGGAAATTTGAGATTGTATGAAGCTCCTGATAGTCCGAGCTTAACCAGGCAAGTGAGTTGCCGGTGACAATCCAGTAAATGTCATGGATTTCATCATGCTTGATCCGCATGACCGATCCGGAAGTCAGGCCGTCTTCCTCATCGATATGAAGTGTTTCTCCGTCTCTCAGGATAAAGATACCGCCGCCGTCGCTTCCGCAGAGAATATCCCCGTCTTTTCCGTTTTCAACACAGAGAATTTCAAGATTGGTAATGCCGTCGTCTTCATCATATCCTTCTGCCACGGCATTGTCTCTGATGATATTGATGCCGCCGGTCACAGCGACAATATAGGAGCTTTGATCCGGTGATTCAATAATGCGCCGGACATTGTTTGAATATAATCCGTCAGAGTCGGAAAAGATCGTGACTTTTCCATGGTCATAGCACAGCACGCCGTACTGACGCCATGCGGCGATCCAGAGACGGTCTTTGCTGTCGCGCATCATGGAGCGGATGCGGACATTGCTTAACATTGTAATCAGATCCAGATTCGGACTGTCGGAGAAAACCATACCGTTTGCGAAAACCGCTTCATCGACATGCACGCTTTCAACTTTCTTTCCATCTTTGTCAACAGCGAGCAGACCGGCATCGGTACCGATGAAGAGCTGATCATCAAGCATACAGGTTGTATTGACAACCGCGCTTTCCAGACCGAATTTCTCAAAGATATCCGAGAATTGATTCGGAACTATTTTCATGACACCTTGTCTTGTGGATGTGAACCAGAGATTTCCTTCATAGTCAGAAATGACTTTGGTTGCGGAGTTGTTCATCGGTACGTTTTCGAGTGTATATACTTTGCCGCGGTCCATGACACCGATGCCGTTTCTGCAGCAGAACCACAGTCTCTGATTTACGAAGGCCATGGACATTGTCTGCGAAAGAGAACCGGTATCGATCGGCTGTGCCGTGTGATCAAAATCGTTGTAATCTACATGCATCATGATGCCGCCGGTATTTTCAAAATAGATATATCCGGGACTGACCGGATCGGGATAAAGATAGGTGATCAGTCCGTATCTGCTGTCTTCATGACTGAGAAAGACGGAGATTTCCGTACCTTCAATGACAAATCCGTCACCGCTGTTTGTCGATCCATATACTTTTCCGTCTTCGCCGAATGACAGATCGGAAATAAATGCATTTTCAATTCTCGGATCATCGACTTTTGTCAGGTTCAGATCTGAATCGATGATATTCAGGCCGGCTGTTGTTCCGATGAAGATTCTGCCTTCATCATCTTCTGTCATTGCCCGTACGGATGAAGAACACAATCCATCCGCAGTGGTCCATGACTTCAGCTCGCCTTTTTCCATCATGAAGATGCCGCCCTCATTCGTGCCGATCCAGAGTCTGCCCTTTGTATCGGTGTGCAGGCATTTGACACTGGTAATTCCGGTTGAAGAGTCCAGTCTTTCGAAAGTGTTGCCGTCATATCTGACAAGACCTGCATAGCTGCCGATCCACAGGAAGCCTTCTTCCGACTGCACGATATCATTTGCTTCGGAAGTCGGCAGACCGTTTGATTTGTCATAAAGAATCGTCGAGAAACCTTCATCAAATCCGATCAGCTGATTGGGGAGGATTGTCTCTTCGTGATATGAAATATCTTCCTCACCGGCTGTTTCTTCTGCCCTGACTGCAGAAATACATTGCATAAAAAAGACACAGAAAAGGATCGACAGGATCATCAGTCTGTGTTTAGCGGTATGAAGGCTGCGTCGTTTTTCTTTATATTGATTCATAAACCGGTCCGTTCTGATGGGCTGCTTTCTTCTGAGTATATTTTACAACCTTAACCGCAGGCATGGAAAAGAAACTGTTATGCGCATGCAGGCACAGACAGATTTGTTTGCATAGGTGAAAATCTGATGAGAATCAAAGCAGAAATGTACGGCTGTCTGAATTATCAGTTATGATAAAAGCACAGGAAACACAAAGGAGACAATAATCATGAATGACAATTACAAAGTGATCATCTGGGGCTTCGGCCAGGTAGGCCGCAGCGCCCTTCAGATCATCAATGCACGCAGATCCCTGCAGTTAGTCGGAGTCTATGATGTCAATCCCGACAAAGTCGGCAGGGATGCCGGCGAAGTTTTCGGCCTGCCGCATGCAGGAGTCACTGTTTCGGACAATGAAGAGGAAGTTCTGGCAATTGATGCGGATATCGTTCTCTACTATCCTTCCACAAAGTGGGATGAAGGAAAGCTTCCGTCTCCGACATCGGTCGGCGGCAATGTCGATGACATTGTGAAGTTCCTGGAGCACGGCAAAAACTGCAGTTCCACACTTCCTGTTTACTTCTCTGAAAAGAATGCACCTGAGTATTTCAAACGGATTGATGAAGCCGGAAAGAAAAACGGCACAACCTATGTGCAGCAGGGAATCTTCCCGGGCCTTTTCACTCCTTACTTCTCTTCCATCACTACGATGTTCTCAAGAAAAATCGATACGGCGATCGTTTACGGAGGCGAGGATGATTCCGTCAACTCAGCGCCATGGATTGCAGTATTCGGATATGGCAAAGATCCGAAGGAAATCTCACCGCAGCGGCTGGCAGTCGTCAACAATATCATGTTCACATATTACGGACCGACCGTGATCGAAATGGCAGAAAGAGCCGGCCTGGAATATGATGAATATTGCTGCGAAGAGGAAACAATCATTTCCAATGAAGAGATCAAAACACCTTATGCGCATGTTCTGCCGGGAACGGTCGGTGCCCACAGATTCATCATGTGCACAAAGAAAGACGGCAAAGAAGTCACAGGCTTCCACTTCATCCATAAGGCAAGTGCAGAGATTCTGAAAGAACTGCCGCTTGAAAAGTATATCGAAATCAAGGGTGAACCGGATGTGACAATCCGTCTGGAAAACATCATTCCGGATGAAGATCCGTTCTTAACAAGTGCGGCACCTTCCGTCAATCTGATTCCGTCAATCGTTGATGCGGAAGGCGGATTCAAGAATGCACTTGATATCCCGATGGGCTATCTGCCTAGATAATTGAGAAAACAGAATCATACCGATGAATGAATACATCCGCAGGGTTTGCCTGCGGATGTGTTTTATTCTGCTCACTGTTCAATTTTTCTGAATACGGCATTTGCGGCAATCGGTCCCCAGTGCTCAAGGATCAGATCACGGTATTCTTCTGCTTTCACAATGCCGTTTGCGGACAGCAGTTCATAGTCCACATGATAGAAATAATATCCTGCACCTGTTGAAATAAAGCCGTTATGCAGATAGAAGTCTTTTCTTCTTTTCCGTTCTTCATAATTTTCCGCATTTTTATCAACAACTTCAATATCGATGACAATTCTGCAGTCTGACAGTTCCTTCCTGATTGACTGAAGGATTTTGGATCCGTATCCCTGATTGCGCAGATTTTCTTCAACTGCCAGATAGCCGAGATATGCAATATCTTTGTGAATGAAAACATAGCTTAAGCCGATCAGTGTGTCTTCATCATAGTAGACATGCATGATTCTGCTCTGACTCAGCTGAGCAGTCAGTCTGTTCCAGGGAATTCTTTCGTCATCGGGAAAGTTTGCGTCGTACAGTCTTCTGATTTCTTCGTAATCCGGTGAATCCGGTCTGAATGTCCGTATGGTTAACATGTGTCACACTCCGAAGCAATTATAACAAAGCAGAGCGGCTCTGTTTTAGATATAATCCTGTCTTTGACAGTTAAGAAGAATCAAAAATGCCGGAAAGCCCGT
>JAUNEN010000085.1 GCA_030525525.1 Erysipelotrichaceae bacterium | reverse complement strand
GAAATGATTTTTAAACGGAAGAAGATGCTTCTTAATGAAGATGCTGTCTTCTTCTTTTTGTTATGGCGGTGCAGAAGAAAGTGACTGCCGGATTGCGACAGCTGATTCATGATTCTGCCTACATCCTGTGTCATATTGACTGTTCCCCGGGGAACGGAACTATTATTTCAATACTTAAAACAGGATGAATTTGAAGGATAGTCAGTAAGTGACACTGAATTGTATAATGTGATTACGGACTGATCTGTATAAGACAATTGCAAAGGCTGTGTGCATTCATAATGAATGTTATTTCCTGTTCAAAAGTTCTGCACACAGCAGGAAGGAAAACACCATGAAGAAACTGAGAAAAATCATTTTGATATTTGCAATGCTTTTCTGTATCATCGGATGTTCATCTGGTACAGAAACAGAAGATGGAACAGCGATGCCGGATCTCATCGGTATTGCCATGAATGAGGCTGTAAAGAAACTGGCAGATCTTGGTTATACCAATGTCAATGTTGAGAAAAGTGATGACTTCAGCAATGACAGCCGCTTCGTTGTGGTTTCACAGACACCGGAAGCCGGTGCTAAGAGTGCTGTTTCGGATGCTGTCAAACTGATCTGTATGAAACAGTATGATCTGTATATGGCAGTTACTTCAGAAAAGAATCTGCTCTTTTCAAAATATGATATCGATATTTTCTATGATGATATCAAAATCGGTTCTGTAGATAACGGTGAAACATTTGAAAAGAAAATCACAGTCCTGGAAGGGAAGCACATTCTGACTGTACAGAAACACAATGATGATGACATGAAAACTGAATATGAAATCGATCTCAAAGCAGACACAGATCTCAGTTTCAATGTTTCGCATGACCGCAAAGGGGTCACCATTACTGATGTGAAGATCAGTGAAAAAGAAGAAGTGATCTCACGGAATACACCGGCAGAGAATGATACAGACAAAGAAACCGAATCAGCATCCGTAAGACCGTATTCAACGGATTATGAGGATTGTGAAGATGTCTGGGTTGTAGAAGTCGGTTCATATGAATTCTATGTGCCGGGAAACTGGATTGATGACGGTCAGTATTTCTATTCAGATGAAGATCTCGTCGGAGCGATTGTCTATTATAACGTCAGTGAAACTGATGGCTTGACTGAGCAGGATATCTATGACACGGTTGATGGCTTTACAGAACTGGAGGGTGTCAGTGATGTCAGAGCAAACGAAAAAATATATGTAAACAAAATCAAGATGGGACATGCAGAATTTACGCAGGTCCATGATGGATTCACAACCAGAAATGATCTGTATGTTTTTCTTGATCCGGATACTGCGAAATCAATTGTGATCATGTTCATGGAAACTGATGACAGTGAGCTGGATTATTCAAAAGACTTTAATCAGATCATTCATTCCCTCACACCGAAAAAAGAATCTGAAAAGACTATGCCTGAAGGAACGGAATATGTTTTCTCAACCGATGTTCTTGAATATTCAGATAAAGAAACAGATCCTCTTCAGTTCATTTCATCAAATACGGAAGGAATTTCATTCTCGACAGAAGATAAACTTGATCTTCTGAAGTTAGGTGAACAGACAATTACCTATACAGCAGTACTCGGAGATATTCAGACTAAGGTAAGTCATACATTCACAATCAAAGATACAAAAGCTCCGTCCATTCAGATTGAAGCAGAAGCAGTCACACTTGAATACGGTCAGAGCTATGATCCATATTCAAATATCAAGTCTGTTGAAGATCCGGTCGACGGTGCCCTGACACGTGTTGACAGTGATCCCGGTAAACCTGAAAAAGGATGGTATTACCTTGAGGGTCCGAAAAATATAAGCAGTGCAGGTTATTATGACTTTACGGTTCATGCATGCGATCAGCATGGAAATACTTCTTCAAGATCATTCTCGGTAACGATGAAAGAAGAAGTCAAAGCTGAACCTGAAGTGCCAAGACACACCTACATCCTGAATGTCAAATCCGGAAAATTCCATTATCCGGATTGCCGTGATGTCGGAAAGATGAATGATTCAAATAAGAGAGTCATGGAAAATGTGACACGTGAAGAAATGATCGCTGCAGGCTATTCTCCATGCGGTCATTGCCATCCATAAATAAGTCAATGAAGAATATTATAAGCATTCTCGTTCTGGTTTTTGCTGTATTGTTTGCGGCATGTACAGTCAAAGAGAATACAGAAGAGAATCAGAAAGAAGAAACAGAAACTATCAGTGAAAATACCGCTGTACCGTTATTTGATGCAGCGGATTTTGACTATGATCTGATTCCTTTATTCCATGGAGAACCGTATGTTGAAGTCAACGGAAATCATCCGTATTCCGTCAAAGATGACACATTCGAATATATCCGTGTCAGTTCACTGGATGAATTAGGCAGGTGCGGGGATGCGGAAGCAATCATCGGAACTGATACACTTCCAAGTGATTCAAGAGGTTCCATCGGTACTGTAAAACCTTCCGGATGGCATACAGTCCGATACGATGATCTGATTGAAGGAAAGTATCTGTATAACAGATGCCATCTGATTGCATATGAAATATCAGGTATCAATGCAGATGAAGAAAACCTTGTGACAGGAACAAGATATATGAATGTTACGGGTATGTTACCGTTTGAAAATCAGATTGTATCTTATGTCAGAAGAACAGGGAATCATGTGTACTACCACGCAACTCCGATCTTTATAGATGATGAGCTTGTATGCAGGGGAATCCTTCTGGAAGCCTCCTCCATTGAAGATGATGATTTTGAATTCTGTGTGTTCTGCTATAACGTACAGCCGGGTATCACCATTGACTATCAGACAGGGGACAGTGAGGTTGAAGAACAGCAGACAATCTCAAGATCAATCCCTTCACTTGAACAGGATTATGTTCTGAATACCAATACAAAGAAATTCCATTACCCTGAATGTGACAGTGTCAAAGCTATGAAGGAAAAAAATAAACAATATACCGAAGCAACAAGGGAAGAGCTCATTGAGAGGGGATATGATCCCTGTGCCGTATGCAATCCGTAAAAGATGCATCTGAAAAAATACATCGCATGATTGATGAAGAAAAATAATCGGCATATATGTCTGCATGGATCAGAACATGTCTGTTTCAGGAAGAAAGAATCCGGAAGAGAACAGACTTTTATGATTGGCGGGCAGGGGGCAGAAACATCAGCATTGTGATTGTTATGATAGAATTATGTCAACTAATTATGCAGAGGGATAATTGTATGAAAATTGAAAAGCTTTTGAGAAGACTGGTACTGATAATCATTTCTGTATTCATGACTTTTACTGTTGTTCCGGTTGTGGCAGCAGAGGAAAATGAAGAAATCATATCTTCAGAAGAAAGTCAGGAAATATCGGAGCAATCTGTCATTCAGGAAGATGAGGGGGAAATCGATCCTGCGTATCCTGCAGATCTGATTGATTTCAATGTTTCTCCCTCAGAAATCAATCTTGTTTATGGAGAAGAAGAACAAGTTGTTATTTCACCGAATCCTGCCGATGCAGCATATAAGGCTGTTTTCAGTTCGACCGATGAATCGGTCATTACAGTCAGTCAGGACGGGATTGTGAAAGCGGCGGGTGTCGGAACAGCAGCAATTGTAGTGAAAGTGAATAATATGGAAAAGGAAATCCCTGTCAGGGTATTGTTCACTGATGTTGCGGCTGCATCACAATATTTTTATGAATCTGTTTACTGGGCAGTTGATAACAATATTACAGTAGGCCATGGCGGCGCCGGTAAGTTCTCCCCGAGCGTTTCATGTACAAGAGAACAGATCGTTACATTCTTATGGCGTTTAATGGGAGAACCTGAGCCTGAAACTGAAAGTGATTTTTCAGATGTAGCAAAAGATGCATGGTATTACAAACCTGTTACCTGGGCTTATGAGAAATTTATTACCACCGGATTGAATGACGGCACAGGCCGCTTCGGTGTGGGACAGTCGTGTTCAAGAGCAATGTGTGTGACTTTCCTTTATAGAGCAGCAGGTGAACCGGATGTTGAAACTCATGAAGTGTTTACCGATGTTGAAGAAGGTAATTATTACTATGATTCAGTTTCATGGGCTGCATCGCATGGTATTACTGTCGGCCTGAATAATGGTACAGGAAGATTCGGTGTCTGGCAGGATTGCACCAGAGCGATGATTGTAACATTCTTATACAGGTACGCACAGGCTGGTATCACTCCTATACAGCGTCAATACTATCGTGTGAAGTTTGTGATTGATGGTGTAGATTATTCAATTCCTGATCAGATTATCAGAAGAGGGGACAAAGCAACGAGACCCGATTTGCCGTTTTATATCGAATATCGACCAATTCGGTGGTATACAGATCCGGACTTTAATAACAGATACAATTTTGATAATCGTGTTCTTTCTGATCTGATTCTTTACGGCGAAATACAAAGAGATGAATATGCTGATGCCACAAAATACTCATATGAAGTTTATCCGATCTTTGACTCTTACAATCGGTTTGTTTATGTAAAGACTGACAATCCTGATCCGGAGAGCTTTGTTCTGAATGACAAAGACAGCAGGTACTACAATGCCAATCTTGTTTCAGGCGGGGTGGCTCAGTCTGTTTATGCGATTTATGATTCTGATGAAGAAATGCCGCTATTTGCGGATGTTGTTTATGAAAACAAACAGACCCGCCGCGTCAAAGGCGGCTACATATTTTCAATTCCGGAATGCAGTCCCGATGGAGGTGAACTTGTTCTTCAGCAGAGAGTGGCAGACTTTACCCATACATATGTGGATTATGAAGACTGTTTTGTTGACACGGATATCAGAATTCAGTGTCCGCATTTAAAAGATACGGCAGATATCCTGATTGAAAAATATACAGATCAGTCAAAGTCCCTGTTTGATAATCTGTATACAGTACAGAATTTCCTGAATAGTAATTCTGTTTATCCCTTAAGCGTTAATGATCTGTCGAAACCGAATCCAAAACGGCCTTATCCGTTCCTGACGAGCCCCTGGTACAGGGAACACAGTCTTAACGAATGGTATTCCGAAATGTATGAAGAAGGATCTCTTCTGCTAGAAATGGCGTATCCATATCTTTTAAGTTCTTTAGGATTCCCCGGTGTTATGGAAGAGGTTGCAAAAAAGCTTGAACCGGACTGTGTGGTCGAAGACGGACCGACTCATGACATAATCTTTGTGACTTTTAATGATAAATCTGATTGGTTTGGCGGATCCGGGAGAGGAAGCGAGAATAATATTGTTTACCTTCAGAATGCTGATAAATATTTCAGGTTTGATGGCTCAGAGGATGATCTGTATAAAACCGGAACAATGGAAATATACCGTGATCAGCTGTTGAAATATGGAGAAGAATCATCAGCACAGGCAGAAGAATACAAAGATCTGATTGCGGGAGAAACGTTCAAAAATACCATTGATTCGACAGGAGGAACATGGATCCGTGTCGGTCAGGAAGGGTGGGATTTTGATGAGGGTCGTGCATTTGCGTATGTCCTGCCGAAATCTTTTGGTTGCAAAGCATTGAAAGACGCGTGGGTTGATGGCAGATATATCGGAGAACACAGGGCAATTGAATACGGGGCATCGTTTTCCTCTCATCCCACTTCCACAATTGTAATCACTGATTTTACGTATACCGATGCCAAAGGAATTGAACGTACAGAGGCAGTTCCTTTCTATTACAACGAGGATGAAAACAAATGGTTTATGTCTGGTGCGAGGGATCAATATGGATCGTATGCAAATATACCGGATGAATATGTGCTGACAAAAGAAGAAGTCGAGTCTTTGCATGTTGACTCTAGAAGTGACCTTGTTCCGGAAACCTGTCTGATTTATGACGGTGAAGAGTATCCCGGTACCTCTTCACTGGATATTCCGCATATTCTTGAACAAGCGGCAGGGCCCTCAAAAGCAGCAATCTACAACGATGGCAGCTGTGGCTATGATCTGGAGGTACTTGATTATGAATATGCAACTGTTCATGAAGGCTTCATTTGGAGCGTTGATCGTACAGACGGTATCGTATTCAGTCGGGACGGATATTTCATCGCTACTCCTGATGCAAGCGGGACATATGTATTTACATGTCAGCCTGCAGAAGGCGCCACCAATGTTACCGGCCAGGTAAGTGTCAGGTTCAATGCGGACTGAGTGCAATGATGACTGAGAAAGCTGATAAAATGCGTTGCCTCAAATCTGTAATCTGCGATATATCAGCATGTTATTCAGCATTGAACAAAGTCGCAGATATGATCGGTAGAAATACCGTTGATCATATTCGGAAACGCAGCAGTGATCATTCATCATGAGTCAGAAGTATCAGGCATGATCTGTATTCTTTCATCCGTGCAGGAACTGTTATCACAGCAGCACACATTCTCCTCAATTGGAATTCAGGTGCGGATTGCCTGCGCCAGAAATACGACTGTATTGAGGCTGTGTTTTTTTGCCGATATGGGAAAGGGAGAGAGTATGATGGGGAACGGATGTATATTCCGATATGAACTTGCGGATGCATGGAAAATGCCGATATCAAGAATTGAAGTATTCCAGAGTCTGAACGGAGGAGTTATCAGAACATTCCTTTTGAAAAAGCCGGCTGAATCTGCAGATCTGACATCTGATGTCAGCAACGAAACTGTCATTGAACAGGCTGCAGTAAATCAGATCATTGAAGCTATCAAAAAATATGACGAGGTGCTCTCATTCAAAGAGGTTGAGTTTCCGTTTGTTATGGATGGGAGTATTAACACATTCGGATTCGCTGACGGCAATCAGTCGTGTGAAATTCAGGCATATAATATTTGGGCGGCGGCAAGAAAAGAGAAGGAGTATTTGTATTTTGAGAAACCGGTCAAAGCTAAACTTCTTTTAGAGTTGTTCACTCAGATCGCAAATGTCCTGATTACTCATAATATCGGTATGCAGTATTTTCAGTTGGATATTCATTGAACAACAATATCAGCAGCACCCCGATGAAACCGGGGTGCTTTTACAAAAGATTGAAGTGAGCAGATCATTGGTGAATTCTGATTATCTGAGATTGTGAAGAATCGCATAAAGGTCCTGCGGCATTGATTTCAGAAGTCTTTCAGCAATGATATCAGGTTTTTCTCTGTTTTCATTTGTGCTCCAGAATGCCACGGATATCGATATTTGCGACTGGATGAAAGCGGATCTGAGTTTTGAATCTTCATCGATTTCATGGATGTCGAGATTTCTCTACATGATCTTTTCATAATTGATCGGTTCTTTGATGACAGGTCTCTGCTCGTCATAATCCGGTGTTTTCTTTGCAAATCCAATATGATCTTCAAGTGACTGATAATGGCTGCTGATCATTACTTTCATGGATCGTCTTCTCTGACCAGGGATTCACGCTATGGAAATCCTTTTTTGCGGATATGGTATTGCAGACTGATATCACGAATCATTTGAGAAAGATGATATTTAGAGGCAGTCTAGCGAACGATACTTTCAGATGAATTAACCATGAAGAGATTTCAGTGGCGATACTCATTGAACGGGACAGGTGAGTTAACCGCTATAGTCAATCCATAAAAGAAGTGAGATGATAATTTGTGAACTGCAACAGAATATGCAAGAGTTTCGCGGAATGCGACACTCATTCATAAACTGCCATAATCCAGGAAGGAGATAGGTGTTAAGTGAGGACTTTTTACATCTGGCTATGAAAAATGGAAAAAACCATATATAGAAAAATACCTCTTCGCTATAAAAAGAATGAATGCCCTTTTTGCCATCGTGATTCTCGGGATCACAAAGATATTGAATTGTTGGCACACACAAAAGATGGACATACAAAGACTTTCAAGGCTAAACTTCCTTTTTGTGAGCAATGCAAATTGCCGAGCACAATCGGAGACATTAATTGCAGATTAAATACACTAAAGCAATGCTCAGTCAACATAGTTTCAAGACAGGGAACTTTGGAGGAGTTTAAACGAGAAATAACAACGGGCAGCATTGAAGCAGAGAAAAATAAGTCCGTATACTATGAGCTGGTTTCAGGGTATCATTTGCCTCCTGATTTCAAAAAGTCTTTGACATCATTTGGCTTTGATTTCAATGAAGAAAATATAAATGATGATGATAATACTCTGAGTCTTCAAAAAGATCTGGAAATACGATTGTCTTCTGAACTGGCAGAAAATGATTGTGCGGTTTGCAACAATAATCTTAGAAATGAAACTGTATATTTGGCAGTAAATCCATATTACTATCTTAAGGTTGATGGGGTATATTGTGACAAATGCGGGCTCCTGTACGTTGAAAACACTTACGCTATTGAGAATTTACTGCGTTGGAACAGTCATAAAAGTGCGAGGAAAATTCAAATCGGTCAAACGACATACAGATGCTACTTTAATCAAGCTCGATATAGTTATTTGGCAAACCTCGAATATCAAAAAAGACGCGCCGCTGAGAACCTTAAATATCGCGAAGAGGAAAAAAGAAAACAGGCAATACGTGATGAATTGAAAAGCATCAGAAACGCAGTTTCAAAAATATCAATAAGTTATACATCACCGAGGGATGATTATTACTATATAGTAAGCAAAAAGGATTCTGCTTCATCAGTCGATCATAAACTTTACTATGAGGATGAATTTGCAAGAGAATTGTTAACGGCTGCTTATGTGAGTTCAAGGGGTAAAACCGGTTATTATAACAATGAGAGATTTCTTGTAACAGATGTAGTTTCGGCAGAAGAAAATGGAATGTCATTAATCATATTGGAAGAAGTTAATATAAAAGCTGATGGTGGGTATGCCAGTTCTGTAATAAATAACTGGCAGGAAGTTGTAAATGTTCTGCTTTATTCACCATTCAGCAAAAGGCTTGAAATCATAAGAGCGACTCTTGATAAAGAAAAACAGAATTGTTATATAGACATGTTTTTGTTCAGGAAATATGTGGAAAGCTACGGCAATCCAGGCATACCGTATACATTTACTTATAACAATAGTTCCTACAGGGAGTTTGATGAGCTTAATGCTGAATCAGTTCTTAAATCCATGGGGTATAATGTCGGGAAAAAAGATAATCTTTCAGCATTTAAAAGACAGGCATTGCTGAAAGATATTCTTGATCTTGAAATTATGACAGCTCATGAAATCATTAGATATCTTCACTTTTTCATTAAGTCCCATCCGCAATCATATAACTATGATGCACGGAAAAAGTGGGAAGATGATATACGCTGCATTGAGAACTACAAAGTAAATCCGGAAAGATTTTTGATTGCATCATAAGGATTCCCATGTGTGAGGCAGCATTGCAGCCATGACTGAGAATTAGTATGTGAAAAATGATTAATATCAGATATGTTTGGGCTCAGTTATAGGCTGACGTCAGCATTTATATATTTCTTGTAAAACAGCAGTTAATCGCTTCACTTCATCGGGACTGTTTTTCAATAAGTCAGGTTCGTTTTCAAAATACATACTGTTATCTGATAACAAGATTAAAATTGGCAGTTCAACATTATGCATCCATTGTTTATAGATATCTTCGATACGCACTCTGTATTCATTTCCATCATCCTGTGAGGTCAATTCATCAATATGCAAGGCTGTAATTGCTTTGAGATGCATTAGTCTGAAATTAAACAATCCCAAGTCGTTCTCAAATGATTCAGGATTTTTGATTCTTTTGCGGATTGTTGATAATGAAAATTGACACATTATGCTCATTCCAATAGCTAAGCCCGCTTGAACAATATCTATTTCTTCGATTTTTTGTCCGACATCTAATGCCTGAAGGATACCTGTGGAATCACAAAGGCATTCTTCTACCAAAGTTTTATTCTGAATTTGGTTTTTTATGTCTGCGGCAGCATTCGGGTAACTTTTTTCAGATTCTTTGTATAGATCCCGCAAAAATTCTTCTTTTGCAATCAGATTTTTAACGGTTTGGGATGGATTGTTGTTAACGTAAAAATGGAATATTTCATGCGCTATTAAAAAAGCCTGCTGGATAAACAAATGCGTGGAACTGTTCTGCAGTGGTGACGCATTTTTATAGCTTTTAATTACGTCATCCAGATTGTTTAAATACAGCGATGCAAAATACAAAGCTGACGATAGTTTTCCTTGAATGAAGCACTCTTCGGATACAATTCTGTAGAAGAAATTCTTTATCGTATTAGCAGAAAATGGATTTATTATTATGTCATTTAGTTGTCGAATGACATCCATCAAATAATCGTCAAAAATCAGAAAAAACTTATTGTTGCATTCAGCTGTGTATGTTCTCTTTTCGACCGTATCCACATAAATCAACGGGAAGTCATTTATGCTTAGTGCAGATGCTAAATCATCGTAATACTGCTGGATAGCTGAATCTGCGTTCTTGAGACTTCTGACATAAGGTGTTTCTAAAACACTCTTTCTGACACGGTCAATCAGCCTCATGAATTTCCCCTAATAATACTGCTTCAATTCCTTCTACAAACTCATGAATAGCAGCAGGATCTTCAGGTAAAGAATGGATATCTGATGTTCTTACAAGTACTCTTTTTTCTCCGGTTGACGAAATACTGATTTCAAATTCAGATAATTTGTTTTTTTCTTGTTCGTACTTGAGCTCTTTTTCGTGAAGTGCAGCTTCTCTTTCGCTGATCTCGGTTTGCTTTTTCTGTATGCGATAGAGTAAGACAAGTTCAATTGTAGTTAAGACAAGCGGAACAATGTTTCCTGCGATTTCAGACAGATCAACACACACCTGCAGTGTCGTTTCCATATCAAAACCGTGTTCGGTTTTAACGATAATGTCATCAGGATATTCACTGATTAATTCTGAAAAAAACTTGAGCTCTTCTTGATCAATCTGAATGACTAACATGGTGGGGATCCTCCTAATAATTGCATAGTCCTTGTGTGGATATATAAACAGCATATCATCAGCTATCGAAGAGCTGAAGATATATATCTTCACTAAGGTAATTATCACAATGTCTGATGATGCCATCCATTGCAAATAAACGAAGCAAAGGATGTGCCTCTTGTTTTTCCGATTTCTGCAGCAGTCTGCTGCATAATACTTACTTTGATACAGGTTATTTTCTGTACGGAGTTTTTGACTCTGAATCAGTCTGGGAAGTTCAGCTGATGAATATGCTATCCGGTTTTTACTGGAATGATTCGTGAATCGTAAGGAATATTGATTAGCTGTTTTAAAAAGGCAGAATCATGTCTGCCTTTTCAAATGAGTATGAATTGAAAGATCTGTCTGAATTGCTGTTTGGTGTATGGATCAAAGCTCTGCGAAATGCTTCGCTCCCTTTGTATCAAGCCAATGCAGGAAGTATAGACCGCCTGCGCCTAGAAGCAGATTGAGAATGGAGAGCCAGGCTGCTGCACCGATCTGATAGGTTAACAGAAGCCAGGCTGCACCCATGGCAGCGGCAGCGATCCATGTGCCGAAAAGGATGATCATGATCGATGCACTCTGTTTGATGACTGACAGTTCACTGACCCAGCTGAGATTTGCCATGCGCACGCCGAGAAACATTCCGAACATGGTGGCAAAGAAGGTGAAGGCAAGCACAGTGAGGATGCTTAATACTTTGATATAAAGAGGTGCATTCACTGCAAACATGCAGAGAACTGCCGCAAATGCGACCGGAATGCCTGTCAGAATCAGCTGCATGCACGCCTTTGCACGAAGGACTGTTCTGGCTGTAACGGGCAGAGAGCGGGGAATCCAGATGTTCTTTCCTTCCAGGGAAACTGAAGGAACAGCCATATTGCACATGGATGTCATCATGCATAACATCACACTGATCATAACGGCTGAGGTGTATGGTGCATGGACAAAGACTGTATCAAGTGCTCCCATGAATTCACCGCCTTTGATTAAAATCAATATACCGGCAGCCGGTATCAGCAGAACTCCCAGACCGCAGTTGAGCATATAATTCGCATCAGATGTAAATCTTCTGAATTCTTTAGCGAGCAAAGCAGAGAAGACGCTTTTTCTTTTGACCGAGCGTTCTTTATATGTCTTCTTTTCAACTGCACCGGTATCTGCGGCAATGGCAAAGAAGGTGCGGGAAATCACATTCCATACAAGTGCGCATAAAACAAATGAAACGGCTAAGAAGATGAGTGCGGCCAAGAGGTTTCCTTCACCGATTGAGCCGAAGAGATAAAGGATATAGGCAGAGCCTTTGATCTCTTTGCCATACACTGCCGCATTGAGCAAAAGATCATCGAGCATACTGCTCGCTCTGAAGTAAAAGTAATAATAAGCCCCGAAGAATGCCAATGCTGAAAGTACTCCGGCATAGCTCTTGTTATGGAAGCGCTGGCTGATTTTGGCAACTGCCCATCCGAGGATACAGGATAACAACATGACGATTAATGTGATCGTGAAGGTCAAAAGAATTCCTGAGATGAACCGTACCGGTGTAAAGCCGGCTGTGATCCAGTAAACCGCAAGAGTGGGAATCATGGCAATCAGGGAATACATCGAACCCATGATATAAACATTGAGCAGTCTGCTGATAATGATCACATTGACCGGTATCGGGAGTGAAAGCAATAAATCATTGTCCTTTGCAAGATAAAGCCCTGCATAGGTATTGAACACACTGCCGAAGATTCCGAGAATCAATGAAATTAATGACATGAGAAGGAAATACATCCATCCAACTTCAAGTGAAATCATCGGTCCACAGAGATTGGTGGCTAATATAAAGAACATTCCTCCGAGGACACCGAAGACAATTGCAATGTAGAATACAAAGAACAGGGCTACCTGCCATTTGGGACGCATGGTTCCTTTCTTTGTATCCAGAAAATAATTCCTGAACAGTTCAGTGAGCTGTTTTTTCAGAAGAAGTTTCAGCATTATTCCTCCTCCAGCTCAAGGAAGACTTCCTCCAGACTGTCATCTCCTTTGACTTCTTCCATGGTTCCTGCTCTGACAAGTCTGCCCTGCTTGATAATGGCTACCTTGTCACAGAGTTTTTCTGCGACTTCCAGAACATGAGTGGAAAAGAAGATCGCTCCGCCATTGTCGCAATGCTCACGCATCATCTGCTTGAGCAGATGCGATGCCTTGGGATCAAGGCCTACAAAAGGTTCATCCATGATGATCAGTTTCGGATCATGTATTAAAGCAGAGATTAATGCAAGCTTCTGCTTCATGCCGTGGGAGTAGGAAGAAATCGGCTCTGCAAGGGCATGTGTCAGTTCAAAGGTATCCGCATATCTGCGTATTTTTTCCTGACGCACGGCAGAATCAATTCCGAATATATCAGCAATGAAGTTGAGAT
>JAUNEN010000084.1 GCA_030525525.1 Erysipelotrichaceae bacterium | reverse complement strand
CGGTGAAACAGGAGTGTAGCGATCACTTGGCTGTATGTAGAAAGAAGAAAGGATCCCGTCAGATAATGATCAGGATCCTCGATTTGCTCATGTCCCGGTTTTCCGTATTCCCCACGACAGTCCCCGCAGGTCTACTCCTGCATCCTTTTTTCTACTGCTGATTGGGGAAAAATTGGGCCCGATTGGGGAATTTTACCTTATGGATTGTACAAAATCCATGGCATAAACCCTACATAAGTCTTTATGGCTGTAACGAATCTCTACTTTTGCAAAGATTTACTATCGATTTACTCGCCTCTCTGCTTCATCGTCGGGAACAGCAATACATCTCTGATGGATTCCTGTTCAGTAAACAGCATGCATAATCTGTCGATACCGTATCCGATTCCGCCGGCAGGGGGCATACCGTATTCAAGAGCTTCGATGAAGTCCATATCGATATCGTTTGCTTCATCATTGCCGAGATCCTTTTCTTTCAGCTGCTCTTCAAAGCGCTCAAGCTGATCGATCGGGTTGTTGAGCTCTGTATAGGCATTGGCAAACTCTGTGCCGCCGATGAAGAGTTCGAATCTGTCGACAAAGCGGGGATCATCCGGATTCTTCTTTGTAAGAGGGGAGATCTCTAACGGATGACCATAGAGGAATGTCGGCTGGATCAGTGTTTCTTCAACATACTTCTCGAAGAATTTGTTGATGATGTGACCATACTGCTTTTCATGCGGTTCGAGTTCAATCTGATGTTCTTCAGCAAGCTTCAGGCATTCATCAAGATCGTTGATTGCTCTGAAATCAATGCCTGTCCTTTCCTTGATTGCATCGGTCATGGAAACTCTTGCCCATGTGCCGTCAAGATTGATGTCATATCCGTTGTACTTGTAATCCATCTTGCCGATGACATCCTTTGCGATTGTCTTGTACATGCCTTCGGTCAGATTCATCATTCCTTCAAGATTGGAGTAGGCAAGATATGCTTCCATCAGGGTGAATTCAGGATTATGGTTTGTATCCATTCCTTCATTTCTGAAGACTCTGCCGATTTCATAGACAGCTTCCATGCCGCCGACAAGCAGTCTCTTTAACGGCAGCTCAAGGGCAATGCGCAGATACATGTCAATGTTCTGGGAATTGTGATGAGTAACGAAAGGACGTGCACTTGCACCGGTCAGCAGGTTGGAGAGAATCGGTGTTTCAACTTCCGTGAAGCCCTGGGTGCTCATGTAGTTTCTGATGCATGAGATGATTGCAGGTCTTAAGAAAGCAACTCTCTTTGCGTCCTCATTCATGATGAGGTCGACATATCTTCTTCTGTAGCGCTCTTCCTTATCCGTGAAGCCATGGAACTTTTCGGGAAGAGGTCTGAGTGCTTTTGTCAGGTGTGTATATTCATTTACTTCAACGGAGAGCTCACCGGCATTTGTCTTGATGACTTTTCCTTTGACTCCGATGATATCGCCAAGATCAGACGCCTTGAAGATTTCATAGACATCATCGCCGACAACCTGTTTCTTGACAACAACCTGGATCTTGCCGCTTTTGTCCTGGATGTGCATGAAGCCGATCTTGCCCATTCTTCTCTTGGACATGATTCTGCCTGCAATCGAAACGATGTTGTTTTCAGCTTCGAGTTCTTCGGAAGTCTTTTCTCCGTATGTGTTTCTGAGGTCTTCCGCATGTGCAGTTACGGCAAAAGCCTGTCCGAAGGGGTCGATTCCGCTTTCTGCGAGTGCATCCATCTTGGATCTGCGGACAACTTCCTGGTCATTGAGCTTTGCTTTAACCTTTTCCTGAACGACTTCCTTCTGTTCTTCGGGAAGGGATTCAGTGATTTTTGTGATTGTTTCTTTTGCATTTGAAGCCAGTCTGTCGAGCAGGCTGCTGAGCTGGGTCAGCTCTTCTTCACTCAGAGAATCTGAGAAGGCATCTCTTCTGGATTCAATTTCAGCTTTCAGCTGTTCAATCGGGTTCATATTTCCTCCTTCAATCATAAAAGCTCTCACCCATAGGGACGAGAGCTTGTTCGTGGTACCACCCTAATTCACAGCACTGAACGTGCTGCCTCATTAATGCCGTTAACGCCGGCTTACGATACTCTCGGGAGTTCTTGTCAGAATACATTCCGTCTGCCTGATTCTCACCGCTGCAGGCTCTCTTTGAGATTTCCTGTATCCTCATTCTCCGTCTTCGGGTTTGCGGCTATATAATATCATTTTCTGAACTGAAATCAATGAAAAAACCGCGCATCATCTGCACGGTTCATTTGAATTCTTTCACTCAGTCATCATAGTGCTGAGGCAGACGGTTCGGGTCTTTCTTCAGCAGGTTGTTGACGATGATTCCGAGAATCAGTGAGCAGGCAACAGAAGTAATGGTGATTCTGCCGAATGTCAGGCTCAGTCCGCCGATACCGGAAATCAGGATCGTCGAAACAACATAGAGGTTCTTGTTGACATCGAGGTCAAGTCTCTGGACCATCTTGAGACCTGATACAGCGATGAATCCGTACAATGCCATACATACGCCGCCCATGACACAGGAAGGAATGGAGGAGATGAAGGCGATAAACGGTGAGATGAATGAGATGATAATGCACTCGATTGCGGCTGCGATAATTGTCGCAACGGAAGCATTTCTTGTGATTGCAACGCAGGCAACCGATTCACCATATGTGGTGTTCGGGCAGCCTCCGAAGAATGCACCGATCATGGAGCCGATACCGTCACCGAGCAATGTGCGGTCAAGTCCCGGATCTTCAAGAAGGTCTCTGCCGATGATGGAGGAGATGTTCTTGTGGTCGGCAATATGTTCAGCAAACACAACCAGCGCAACCGGAATGTAGGCTGCAGCGATTGTTCCGATATAGCCGCCGTCGATTTCAGACAGACCGGCAATACCTTTTACAAATGTGAACTCGGGAAGAGCGAAGAATGTTTTTAATGAAACACCGCCTTCAGTCAATGCCGCAAAGGATGCGAAGCTGACAATCTGCAATGATGCATTGCCTGTGGCATTTCCGATTAATGTGAGGATCAGTGCGACGCAATAGCCGGCAAGGATTCCGATAATGAAGGGAATGAGCTTGACGGTCTTTTTGCCGTATGTGCTGACGAGCATTGTTGTAAACAGAGCAACTAATCCGCAAAGCACTGCCCATTGGGTTGCTTCACCGGTAGCGCTGGATTTCTGCAGGTCGCCGACTGCATTGCCGGCCAGGGAAAGACCGATGATTGCGACAGTCGGGCCGATGACGACCGGCGGCATGAGTTTGTTGACCCACTCAACACCGACTCTGTTGATGATCAGTGCAAATACAACATAAACAAGTCCGGCAAACAGGGCACCGATGATCAGTCCGGCAAATCCGGCATTTGCGCTGACAGCGCCGGCAAAGGCTGCTGACATCGAGCCGATGAATGCGAAGGAAGAACCTAAGAATACAGGGCTCTTTCGATGGGTGAATAATGTATACACAATGGTACCGACGCCGGCTCCGAACAGGGCTGCTGCCGTGCTCATACCGTTGCCGACAATCATCGGTACTGCGATTGTGGCTGCCATAATGGCAAGTACCTGCTGGAAAGCAAATACAATAAGCTGCTTTAACTGCGGTTTGTCTTCTACATCGTAGACGAGTCTCATGAGAATTACCCCCTTTAACGCTAAATCATAAATGCACAATTCCTGTTTGTCCAGCCAAATTGACAGTTGACAGCGCTTACATTTCTGAATTAATTGATTTCTTTTTGCTGCAAATATGAAAAAGACGGAATTGATGTCATTCCGCCTTATTTCGCATAGAGATTATTCAGATAGGCAACCAGCTGCTGCGCTGCGCCATAGAGGGAATAGCTGATGTCGGAGTTGTTGAGAGAGATGCAGAATGAAGCATCTTCGGTGAATCCCATGATGTAGGTATGCACACGTCCGTCCGGACATTCCGCCGAGCCTGTTTTGGCATAGACCATTCCGTAATTCGCTTCATCCAGTCCATAACCGACTGCAGTTGAGTGCATGATCTTTCTCAGTTTGCGGTCAACCGAGGTGTTGATGCAGTTGTTCAGTTTTCTCTGAATGTGGGTGTAAACCGGCAGCTTGCCGAATTTCACCGATTCAACAAGGTAGGGATTCATCATCATGCCGTCATTGGCAATCGCCTGGGCGATCATCGTCAGCTGCAGCGGCGTGACGGCCGTATTTCCCTGACCGAAGGAAACCTGGGCAACATCGCCCGGCGTTCCTTTGCCAAAATCAAGAACCGAATGAATCGTACAGAGCCAGGGAATTTCAATATCGGTTCCGATCATGAAGTTTTCAGCCATCGCCGCAATTCTTTCCTGACCGACCAGATTTCCGAGATTTGCAAAATAGCAGTTGACGGAATTGTTGAGAGCAGTTTCAAGATTGATATCCCCGTAGGCATATTCCCCATAGTTATGAATGATGAAGCCGTCATCGGGTGCGGTATAGTAACCGGAATCATAATAATCAAAGAAGCTGTCATCAAGACCTTCTTCTTCCTGCATCTGTAAAGCTGCGGCGGCGGTGATCACTTTGAAGGTGGATCCGGGAGGATCGTTTTCAAATGTGCCGCGGCGGAATTGCGAACCTTCGATATCCGAAAGCAGAAGGGTATTCGGATCGTTGACATCATAATCTGCCGTACTCTGCGAAGCCAGACACAGAATTGCTCCGGTATCATTATCCAGAACCGTAACACTGCCTTCGTTCCCGGCAAGGATACTGCTGAAGGCAAAGTTCTGAAGACCGTTTTCCGTCGTCATCCGTACGGTTGCGCCGGTATCATGTTCATCCAGCGTGAACATTGTGTAGTTATAAAGATTTCCTCTTAATGCATAGCGGTTTTCGGTCATGCCGTTGACTGAATAATATCCAAGCAGCCATGCATAGCTGTAATTCATCGGATATTCAGCCTGTGCTTGTTTACCCGCCTCAGAACCGCCCATAATCAAAGAGCCGTTGCGGTCGAGATAGCTGCCTTCAATCATGTAGCCTTCGATTGCCTGCATGGCTACACTGTTTCTGGTTACCTTGTATTCGTCTGAAATCATCGGCATGATGAGATATTTACCGGCAAATACACCGGTAAACAGAAGACATCCGATCACCGCCGCAATTTCAACAAAGCGGATGCGTCTTGCCGCTACGGAATCGGGAAGATCATTCTTCATGATATCCACCTCCTTCATAGCGGACTCCGCCTTGCTCGCTCATATGAAGCAATAACCCGCAGAAGCCAAGGACAATCGCCTGATAGGTTCCGCCTCTGCTTAAGAAGGGAATCGGCAGACCGGCCAATGGAATGATATTGCAGGAGCCTAAAATCACCAGAGCTGCCTGCGCACATAAGAGAATGGTAAGGCCGTAGGCAACAACCGCATCTTTTCTTGAACCGGAAAGCAGGCGGATCGAAAGACGGCTGCCGGAAACCATGATCATCGCAAAAAGCAGAACGGCCGCAAATCCTGCCGGCATGCCGAAGCTGTTGATTAACGCAATAAACGCCATATCGCTTTCCACAACCGGAATGGCATTGAAATTGACTCTGTTTCCGAAGAAACCGGAAAGCCAGAGTGCCTTCTTTCCCTGCAGCAGCTGATAGCCTGCACCATAGGGATCCGAATAGATATTTGCCGTTACCGAAAAGCGCAGATAGACCTTGCGCACAATCGGCCATAAGAGGGAAGTGAAACTGTTGAGCTGTCCGGCCGCCGCCAGAGGCTGCAGAACTTTGTAAAGCCCGTATGCACTTCCCAAGCCAAGCAGTGTCAAAGCGGCAATGCTCAGCAGATAATACCGCTTCATCTTTCCTTTCTTCATAAAGATGAAGATGATCGAAAGATGCAGGAAGTAGAGGATAAAGAAGCTGCCGAGCTCATGGATCAATACCGAACCGGCAAGATTGATGAAAAAGAACACGGTTGCCAGGATCAGTACATCCTTTTCACTGCGTGTGTCGTCCGAAGCAAACAGCGATGCATAGAACATGATTGCCGCAATCTTTGACGCATCCGTCAGCTGAATCGTGATCGGGCCGGCCTGAATCCAGGCATGGGTTCCCATGCCGTTGGGATCAATCCCGAAAAAATAGAGGATCACGTAAATAAGCAGGGAAAACCCCAGCATGACATAAGCAAAATACCGGTGATTGATAAACCGCCGCAAGAGATCATATAAGACGATGAAAACAACCCCCGCTGCCAGTCCTGCCGCAAGCTTCAGAGGCTGAAAGACCGTGTAGGTGATATAGAGCTCATCGATTGCCATCTGCAAAGCAACTCCGATTGAAGCCAGCGATGCAATTGCCGCAAAGAGCTTCATATCGCCATCCCTGTTATATACATACGTCCCGACAAATGCGCATACCAGCAGCATCACTACCAGCGCATAAAGATAATGCAGTGCAGCGTTCGGCGCATGGATCCAGACCAGAATGCCAAGTACAAACATCAGAACGATCGGAATGACGATGTATCCCGAACCGCGGGCGCTGTTTCTGTTTTCAGACTTTTTTTCTTCTGCGAATATCTCTTCGTAGATTTCCGCTTCCGTTTTTTCTTTCTTCTTAAAAAACATGTTTTCTCCAGTCATTAATAAAATAACATTTCCTGCCAGATGTACAAGTTCATGAGCTTTAAGATCGCACTGACCATTCACAAAAAGGAAAATATGTTGGAAAATAAATAGGAACGAGGTGCTCTATGAAACGGAAAATCAGAGCTGTTTTTGCGGATATTGACGGAACACTCTATTCGCATGAAACCGGCATGATCCCGCCTTCCGCTCTTGGCGCGATACAAAAGGCAAAAGAAAAAGGCATTCTTGTATTTGCGGCGACCGGCCGCCACATGCTGGAAATCAGGGATCTTGGCATTGAGCTGGAACCGGATGGCTGGATTACGCTGAACGGTGCCTTATGCTTTAGTGGAAAAGAAATCTTTCATAAGGATCCGGTTGCCAAAGAAGATATTGCGGTTCTGCTGGAAGTTCTTGAGGAAGTGAAGTTTCCGGTTCAGTTTATGGAGAAGGACCTCATGTATATCAATATGGATGATGAAGCAGTCAGAAAGGCGCTTTCTTCAATCCATACGCCTTATCCTCTGATCATTGACCCAAAGCGCGCACTTGATCACGATATCTATATGATCATCCCCTGGGTGAAGGAAGAAATCTGGAGCAGAGTGTTTCAGAAGATGAAGCATCTGAAATATACCAGATGGAATGATCTGGCTGTCGATGCGATGAATATTGCATGCGGAAAGAAAAACGGCGTGCTTGCGGCATGTGCATATTACGGGATCGATCCTGCCGAAACAATGGCAATCGGCGACGGTCCCAATGATCTTGAACTCTTTGAAGCCTGCGGCCTCTCAATCGCCATGGGCAATTCAGAGGAAAGTGTAAAGAAAGCAGCGGATGAAGTCACGGGTCATATTGATCAGGATGGATTCGCTGAAGCATTTGAGAAATATATATTTGATTAAGGAAGTGAACAAAATGAAAACAGAATTCGGAATTGCATACGGAACAATGACACATGTATGGACACTGGAAAATGAGAATGTCCGCATGAGTGTCAGCGACTTCGGCGCTTCGCTGATTTCGCTTGTTGACAAAAAGTCAGGAATCGATGCCGTGCAGGGATTTGACAATGTGCAGGGGTATCTCGACACAAGAGGCACCTGCTTCGGCGCTTCGATCGGCCGTACTGCCAACCGCACAGACCGCGGGATCTTTCATCTGAACGGAAAAGAATATCACCTTTTCATCAACAACGGTCCCAACAGCCACCATGGCGGCGAATACGGTTTTGATCAGAAGGTCTTTGACGGACGCGAAGAAGGAAACAGTGTCATCTTTGAAAGACTGTCACCGGATGGGGAAGAAAACTATCCCGGCAATCTGCAGGTGAAGATCACCTATACGCTGCTTGATGACGGCGTTTCAATCAGAGCCGAAGGAACAAGCGATGAGGATACATTATTCTCCTATACAAATCACAGCTACTTCAATCTTGAGCAGTCAAGCACGATTCTTGATCATGAACTGATGATCCCGGCGGATCATTATGCACTCTCGGATGAAAACGGAATGATGAAGGAATTCCCTGCATCCGTTGAGAATACACCGTTTGATTTCAGAGAATTCCATCGCATCGGCGAGAGGATCAATGAAGAAAACGAACAGCTGAAACTCGGCGCCGGCTATGATCACTGGTTCCCGATTGAGGGTGAAGGGCTGCGTACCGATGCAATTCTGAAATCAAAGAATCTTGAGCTGATCGTGGAAAGCGACTTTCCGGGTGTTCATGCATATACGGCCAACTGGTTTGAAGGCTGGAAGGGCAGATATGATGTCATTTATGCAAAGCGCTCTTCCGTCGCTCTTGAAGCAAGCTATCTTCCCAACGCAATCAATTATGAAACTGCAGAAAAACCGGTTCTGAGGGCTGGTGAAACCATGTCGCATGAAATCCGGTTCAGACTGAAAAATATCTGAGTGAGGTGAAGTATGAAAGAATGGACGCAATCTGAAAGATACCGCATTTATACAGAAGCTGACAAAGCTGAACTTGAAGCCCTTCATGAAAGCATTCTGAATTCACGCTGGCGTACGGATTATCACATCCAGCCTCTGACCGGTCTGCTCAATGACCCCAACGGCTTCTGCTGGTTCAAAGGAAAGTGGCATCTGTTTTATCAATGGTTCCCCTATGGGGCAGTGCATGGCATGAAGCACTGGTACCATGTGACAAGCGAAGACCTTGTGCACTGGAAAAATGAAGGACTTGCCCTGAAGCCGGATCTTCTGTTTGACAACTATGGCTGCTACAGCGGCAGTGCGCTTGTGCAGGATGACAGAGTATATCTTGCCTATACAGGCAACTCAAAGGACTTTGATCTGACAAGACATCCTTATCAGCTGCTTGCCTGCATGGACCATGCCGGCCGCATCACAAAATACGGCAGACCTCTGATCAGCCCGCAGAAGGGCTATACCGAACATCAGAGAGATCCGAAGATCTTTGAATACAAAGGAAAATACTATATTCTTCTCGGCGCACAGAATGAAGAAGAAAAAGGGGTATTGCTGCTGTTTGAATCCAATCAGATTGAAGAAGGATGGCAGCTGCTGGGTGAAGTGAAAGTGCGCGGCTATGAAAATTTCGGCTTTATGTGCGAATGCCCCGATATTGAAAAAATCGGTGACAAATGGCTGCTGCTGTTCTCGCCGCAGGGAATTGAAAAAGAAAGCGGCCGTTTCGAACAGAAATTCAACAATATCTATATGACCGGTGATTTCGATCCCGAACATCTGGAATTCATACCGGACGCACCTTATGAAGAACTGGACTGCGGCTTTGATTTCTACGCAGCCCAATGCGCAGCACAGTCGCAGTTTGAAAATGCGGCTGTCTTAAGCGGCTGGTTCGGGTGCGGGGGCTATGCGTATCCGCCGACTGATGAAGAAGGCTGGTCGGGCCTGCTCACATTGCCGAGAATCCTGAGCATTGAAAACGGAAAGCTGATCCAGAGACCGGCACCGGCTCTTGCTGAAATGAAAAAGGAAATTCTCTTTGAGGCAAAGGACGGAACAATTGTGAATGACAGACTCCACGGTCTCATGCCTGTTTCGGCTGTGATTCATCTGGAAAATCCCAACCTGCAGCTGTTTGAACTGAGTCTTTTCTCCAAAAACGGCAAGCGCGGATTTGAAATCAGCTATGACCGCAATACGAGAGTCCTCACGGTTGACCGCAGCCTGATGGCAAACCAGGTCAATGCGGAATACGGTACCGTGCGCAAAGTCAGACTGGATGAAGGACTGAGTGTTCTTGATGTCTATGTGGATCACAGCACTGTTGAAATCTTTGCCAACGAAGGCGAAAAGGTGATTTCCGCAAGAGTCTTCCCGGAAGCTGATGAAAAGATCATCCGCATGGGCGGCAGGGATATCAACCTTTCCATTTACCGGGCTGAAAAGACAAACGATGACAGCTTAATTATCTGATCATGCATGCCTGTTTGCAAAAACAGGCTTTTTTGTTTATCCTTTTGATTTGTATAAAGGAGTCAAAACAGATGAAGATCAGAAGAGCAGAAGAAAAAGACATTCCCCGCATTGACGAACTGTTAAACCAGGTTCTTGAAATCCATGCAGAAATACGTCCGGACATCTTTATCAGCGGCACCCGCAAATATACGGATGATGAACTGAAGAAGATCCTGAACGATGAAAAAACGCCGGTGTTTGCGGCGGTTGATGAAAATGATGTACTGAAAGGCTATGCATTCTGCGTGATGGAAGATACATCCGGTTCAAACAATCTAGTCCCGCAGAAGTCGCTGTATATTGATGATCTCTGCGTGGATGAAAAGGCAAGAGGCATGCATGTCGGCAGAATTCTTTATGACTATGTCATCAATTATGCAAAGGATGAGGGCTGCGCCTGTGTGACGCTCAATGTCTGGGAAGGCAATGACTCCGCCCGCGCGTTCTACGACAAAATGGGATTCACGGTCCGCAAGACGGTGATGGAGAAAAAGCTCTGAGCAAACAAAAACAGAATCTGATGCGATTCTGTTTTTTGTTTGCTTACGGTCTTCTTTCGTCTGCAAGATAGACAATTGAGAGGAAGCCCGGACCGATATGCGACCCGATCGTCGGACCGAGTTCCATCAGTTCAACACTCTTTGCTTTGGGGAACTGCTCTTTGACCGTCTGTTTCCAGAGTTCACCTTCCTCAGGTGTGTCCGAATGGCCGACAATGAATTCCATTCCTTCCGCATCTCCGACATCCTTCACAACACTTTCAAGCAATGTGCGGACTGCTTTTTTTCTTCCTCTGACTTTTTCATAAGCGACAAGTGTTCCGTCTTCCGGCAGATAGATCAAAGGCTTGATGGAAAGCAGGGAACCGACAATTGCGGAAGCGTTGGAGAGACGTCCGCCTTTGCGCAGCCATTGCAGATCGTCAACCATGAAGCGGTGGGCGATCTTGCGGCAGTTTGCATTGCACCAGTCGATCACTTCCTCCATGGATGCGCCGTTTTCCTTCATTGCCACAAGCTTTTTGATCAAGAAGGCAAGTCCCATCGTGATGCAGGAAGTATCCATAATAAAGAGCTTCGCATCCGGAAACTCCTCACGGATCATATCCGCAGCTGCGAGGGAATTGGCATATGAATTTGAAATGGCACGGTCCATATCGACAAAGACGACGGCATCGCCGTCTTCGATCATATCCTTGAAGAATTCATAATATGCATATGAATTGATCTGCGATGTGTTGGGGAGCTTTCCTTCCCGCATTGTTGAATAGAATTTCCGCCTTGTTTCCTCACGGCAGTCATCTTTATATACTTTTCCGTCGATTTCAAATGAATATGAGATCAGCGGAACATGATGCTCATCAAGCCAGTTGCGATCAATATCGCAGGTTGAAGAAGTCGCAATCAGGTAATTTCCCATAGTTAACCTCTGTCTGTTTCATACAGCAGAATTATTGTAATTGAATTGACAGCTTAAAATCAACATCTGCACTCCAAATCGTTGACCGCCTCTCAAATTTATCGTCATTTCTGCATAAAAAAAGCTGTCTTCTAGACAGAAGGAACAGCTTTTGAACGGTTATCGATGATGTCGATGAGCTCCTCCATCATCTCGCAGTGCTCAACATCCTTACGGACTGCAAAGACAACTTCAAGCGTTGCACGCGGCTCAAGCGGTACGGTGATGACGCCTTCCTGCTTCATGACGTTGAGTGTCGAGATCGGCAGAAGGGCAACACCCTTGCGGGCGGCAACCTCTTTGAGAATCGTTTCGATATCAGCGGTTCTGACATTTTCGGTTGAGATGTGCTGCGACTTGAGCAGATTCCAGCAGACGCCGAATGACTGTGTTTTCGGATCGGCCAGGTAGAAGAATTCATTCTTGAGCATTCTCAGACGGATGTTTGATTCTTCTGCATATTTATGATCTGCCGGCAGGATCGCTGCCATTTCATCCGTTGCCATGCGGTAGAGCTTCAGCTTCTCGGGACGGTTGATCATCGACTTGCGGATGATGATGCCGTCATAATATCCTTCGCTGAGTCCTTCCGAAAGGGTGCGTCCGTCCGTGACTTCCAGTCTCAGATCAGCATCTTCAAAGTCATCCATGAAACGGCTGAAGACACGGTTCAGACGGTATTGTTTCAGAATCGGCAAAGCACCGATGATGATTGAACGGTCGTTTTTCGGCCTGAACTGTTCCATCATGCGCATTGTCTTGCGATAGGCACGGATCAAAGGACGTGCTTTGGCAAGCAATGCTTCGCCGGCTTCGGTCATAATGCCGGTACTCTTTCCTTCTCTGATAAAGAGGGGAGTGCCGAATTCTTCCTCGAGACGTAGAATTTCCTTTGATGCGCTTGTTTCATAGCGGTGCGGTCCGACAGGTGTTATAAAGCTGTCGCTTTCAGCTGCCGCGACAAATACTTCCAGATCTTCAATTAACATATTTCTGCTGCCTCACTGCATTTATTATAGCATCAGTCCACCGTATATGGAGTCTCTGAGAAGCTGTCTCTGCCTGTTTTTGTTCAGAAAATCATCACAGATTATTCATGGGACGGCCTGATTCCTTCACTATCATAAGATCGGGAGGCAGCCTATGAAAAAAATCCTTATGGTATTGATCCTGTGCATCTCATTTCTCTTTCAGGGATGTGCAGAATCAAATGAAACAATGAACATCTCCATTCTTGAAGCCGGCAAGGCGGATGCGATCATCATTGACACCGAAAACGGTGCGGTCCTGATTGACAGCGGGCTGGAAGAAAACAAGGATCAGCTTCTTGAAGCACTTGAGAACCGGGGAATCACAGAACTCTATGCAATGATCATCACGCATTTTGACAAGGATCATGTGGGTGGCGCAGACTGGGTTCTGAATGAAATGAATGTGAAATATGTCTATACATCCTATGAGACAAAAACAAGTGATGATATTGCCTCATTTGAAGAAGCTCTGAAAAATGCCGGATTAAGTGCGATTGTGATCAGCGGTACACAGACTTTCAGACTCGGCGATGCAGTGTTTGAAATGAACGGGGCATCGGGAAGCTATGAGAAAAATGAATCGAACAATTCTTCTCTGATCATCAAAGTCTCGTTTGGTACAAAGACATATCTCTTTGCCGGAGATGCACAGAATGAGCGGATTGAAGAATATCTTGAAAACAACGATGCCGACTGTGATTTCCTGAAAGTCCCGTATCACGGCCATTACCAGAAAATGCTCGATGAACTGCTTGCAGAAGCCTCTCCTGAGGTCAGCGTGATTACCGACAGCTCGGAAGAGCCGGAAGAAAGCGAACTTGCAAAGACAGTGTCGCTTCTTGAAGAATATGGAACATCTGTTTACTGCACAAAGGACGGGAGTATTGAGATTGTTTGT
>JAUNEN010000083.1 GCA_030525525.1 Erysipelotrichaceae bacterium | reverse complement strand
TGTCACACTCCGAAGCAATTATAACAAAGCAGAGCGGCTCTGTTTTAGATATAATGTTGAGTATGATCGAAGATGTACTTGAAGGACTGAATGAAGAACAGATTGAAGCTGTCACCGAAACAGAAGGTTTTATCCGTGTGATTGCCGGCGCAGGCAGCGGCAAGACACGTGCTCTGACACGCCGTTTTGCCTACCTTGTCAATGATCTTGGCATCAGGCCGGGAAATATTTTATGTGTCACATTCACAAACAAAGCTGCCAATGAGATGAGACAGAGAATTCATCAATTGACAGGTGACAATGACACCGGCTATATCAATACCTTCCACGGCTTCTGTGTTTCGGTGCTGCAGGAGGATTCTCATGCGGTTTCCTATCCGAAAAGCTTCATGGTTCTTGATAACTCCGATATTGATGCGATGCTCAATATCATTTATGAAGAAAGAGGACTGACACTCAGAGACATGACCTTTGCCAATGCAAGGGATTATTTTGAAATGCGCAAAGGCGTCTATGAACCGGATTATTACCTTCATATGATTCAGATGTCTCTGGAGGATCTTCATCAGAAGTATCTTGAAGCCACAGAGGTAAATGATATTCTGTTCTACGGCTATCTGTATCAGGAAAAGAAATGCTTCGGACTGGATTATAACGATCTGATTTTCTTCACACTCTATATTTTCAGGCAGAACGAAGAGATTAAACTCAAATGGCAGAAGAGACTGGAATATATCATGATCGATGAATTCCAGGATATCGACCCGCCGCAATATGAACTGATGGAACAATTATGCGGATATCACGGCAATCTGTTTGTTGTCGGAGATCCCGATCAGACGATCTATACCTGGCGCGGGGCAAATGTACGCTTTCTGCTCGATTTTGATCAGCACTTTACCGGCACAAAGACAATCATGATGATGAAGAATTACAGATCATCCCCTGAAATTGTGAACTGTGCAAATTCACTGATCGATAAAAACAGAAGAAGAATCAAAAAAGAACTGATTCCGATGTGTGAAAGCACCCAGCCTTCCCGCTATCACCATGCGCCTAATGCCGCAAAGGAAGCGGAGTGGATTGCCGAAGAGATTGAGAAGCTTCATGAAAGCGGCATTGATTATAAAGACATCACGATTCTCTACAGAGCGCACTATGTCACCAGAAGCATCGAAGATGTTTTCCTGAAGAAGGAAATCCCCTATACCATCTACAGCGGCGTGCAGTTCTTCGGCAGAAGCGAGATCAAGGATGCATTATGCTACCTGCGCATGATTGCCATGAAGGATGATCTTTCCTTCTTAAGGATTGTCAATCTGCCCAGAAGAAATATGGGCGACAGAAGAATTGCCTGGTTGCAGAAGGAATCTGCCGAAAAAGAGATTTCCCTTTATGAAGCATTGAAACAGGGAATCAACGATCCAATCTTTGCCAATACAAAAGCACAGAAGTTCATTGATCTGATCGAAAAATATACAAGAACAATGAATGAAAAGCCGGTTTCTGTCCTGCTTGGGGAAATCCTTGATGAAAGCGGATATGAAATGATGCTCAGAACCGAAGGCTCGCAGACCCGGCTTGACAATCTGGCTGAACTGAAACAGTCGATTCATGAATATGAAGTCAGCTGCGGGGAAGAAACAGACCTGACAAGCTATCTCAATCACATTGCTCTGTTTACCAACCAGGATATGAGCGGCTATAAGGATCAGGTCAGAATGATGACGATCCACACAGCCAAAGGACTTGAATTCCCTTATGTCTTCTTATGCGGAATGAACGAAGGGATTCTGCCGAGCAGAAAGACAAATACAGAAATGCAGATGGAGGAGGAAAGAAGGCTTGCCTTTGTCGCCATGACAAGAGCTGAAAAAGGTCTGTATCTCTCCGATGCCGAAGGGCAGAACTTCGACCGCTCCTCACGCTATGTATCAAGATTCATTCTGGATATCGATAAGAAGCTGCTTGAATATGACAACGAGCTGAAAGCAGATCTGCTCAAGGACAGCAGAGCCTTCATTGAACACAGCGAACGGAATGTCCTTCCGGATGAAGATAATCTCCCGTTCAGAGAAGGAGACCGTGTTGTCCACAGAGTCTTCGGCGAAGGAACAGTCGAGAGAATTGATTATGATGAAGAGGCTGTCTTTGTGAAGTTTGACTCCATGGCAACTTCCCGCGGAATATCGCTGAGAGCTGCCTCAAAGCTGAAGAAAATCATGCTTTCCTGATCGTTTGCATATCAATTTAGCAAATTAAATATGAATCTGCTAACATCAAAAATGCCTTTAAATAAAGGCATTTTTATATTACTGATAAAAATTATTTGAAAAAAATTAGCACTTAGGTGTTGACAGTGCTAAAAGAGTGAGTATAACTATAAGTGTAAGGTAAAAGTCCTTAGAAAGAAAAAAAGAGGTGAACTAAGATGAAGTACACAGTAAGCAGAAACAATGATTTATTTGATGATATTTTCGACAACATGTTCAGAACACCGACAACATACAACCAGGCAGTCATGAAGACAGACGTCCACGAAAAAGACGGAAAGTATATTCTGGAAGTTGAGATTCCGGGATATAAGAAGGAAGATGTCAAGATCAGCCTGTTCAACGGTACACTGACAATCAACGCTGAGCACAATGAAACAAACGAAGAGAAAGATGCCAAGGGCAGAATTCTGAGACAGGAGCGCTACAGCGGCACATGTTCAAGAAGCTTCTATGTAGGCGATGCAATCAAGGATACAGATGTCAAAGCATCCTTTGAGAACGGTATCCTGAAGATTGAAATTCCGACCGAACAGAAGAAGGAAGAGGAGACCAAGAAGTTCATTGATATCCTGTAATGAGGATATCCTGAAAACGGAACGGGGGTGAATCCCCATTCCGTTTCCTCCCATCTGTCTGCAAAGGCAGATGTTCATGATAACCATGGTTCATCCATGGAAGAAAGCTTACAGCTGTTTCAAATAGAAGCAGCTGTTTTTATTTAGAATCTTCTGATGAAAAAACCGTGACTCTGGTGAATCACGGAAAATATTTCTGAATGATTAAACAAGTGAAACGTCACCGGATGAGCTCTTGAGATAAACCGATGCCAGACCGTTTCCGACTGTCCACTCACGGCGCGAACGTTTGATCCGCTCCAGCTCAGTATCATTGGAAAGAGAACCGCTGAGTGTGCTGAGTACTGCCGTGTAGTCATGATCTTTGATTTCGGCAGTGATATCACCTGAGGTTGTGCGGGCTGAAACGGATTCAATCCTGCCGTCAGATATGAATTCCAGATCGCCGCTGACCGAAACAAGCTCAATTTCAGATGCAATAAGATTTGCACTGATATCACCGGATACGGCTTCCAGATAAACCAGATCGCCGCGGTGTTCATCCGCTTCAAGATCTCCCGATGCTGTATCTGCTTTGAGATTTCCTTCCGTTTTTGAAAGTGTGATGTCACCGCTCATGGTGGAGAGATCTGCATTTGCAAATGATGTGCTGTCGATATCGATATCTCCTGATTTTGAATTGATACTTAATCTTTGGAACGCTGCTTTGTCAATTTCAATGTCACCGGAGATGGTTCTGATCATAAGATCACCGGTATTCAGGTTGTCGATTTCGACGTCTCCGCTTGCCAGTGCAATGTCAATCGATTCAATTCCTTCGGGAACCTTGATGTGAAGATGAGCACTGGCAGTGGATTCCATCGTAATGCGGTGCTCATTTTCGGAAAGACGAAGATTCGCAACGGTATTGGAAAACAGACTGAGGGTAGGCTCAAAATGATATTCAAGCCGGTTTCCGTTTTCAAGAAAGATATCCAGGGCACCTGTATTCCCTTTGATCCGCAGAACAGTCCCTTCCTTTACTTCGATGAAGCCTTCCGCTTCCGCTTCCTTTTCTGCTTCAAGCGTATCGTTGAAATCCTTGACGGCATTGTTGACAGTATCCGATACAAATGATGTCACGCCGAGAATTGTGTTTTTCAGTGAAGAGGAAAGCTGATTGATGCCGTTACGAAGTTCTTCCGAACTGTCATATCTTCTTTCTTCTCCCAGCTGCATCATCCGGATATTCTCCATAACTTCATCTACTGTTCCCAGTGATTCAATGATTTCTTCTTCTGTTTCTCCGGAATTCAGACCTTCTTCAAAATGACCTTCAAATGCATCGAGGACTTCTTTTCTCAGATCAAACGGATAATTGCGCAGTCTTTCTTTGAGCGCATTGAGATATTCATTCTTTGTCATATCAGTTTCTCCACTTTCTTGATAAATGAGAGCCATTCTTCCTTCTGGCTTTGACAATATGTTCTGCCGCGTTCGGTCAGATGGTAGTACTTTCTTGCTGGTCCGGATGAGGATTCTTTGAGATAGGTCTCAAGATAGCCGCTGTCCCTGAGCCGCTTTAAGATGAGGTAGAGTGTTCCTGCCGTCACAGACAGCTGCGACGAAATTGATTCAGTCAGTTCATATCCGTATCTGTCAGCTTCATTCAGCTGGGCAAGTACGCATAATTCCAATACTCCTTTTTTGAATTGAGCATCCACAGTATCACCTCCTGCAACTGTAATGTAGCACATACTATTATGCATTGCAATATAGTGAATGAAAAATAATAGTGAATTAAGATGGAAGAGGAGTGAATGCCATGATACGGAAGTGTGAAGAAAGAGATTGGAAACAGATCAAACAGCTCATTGATCTGCTTGAAAACAGATGCTTTGACATCGAAACATTCCAGAGAATCTTTATGAAGCAGCTGAATGATGAAAGCTATGCATGTTTTGTTTACGAATATGACGGAAAGATTCTCGGATGTCTGAATATGAGATTGGAGGAACAGCTTCATCACTGCTCAAAGGTTGCGCAGATTCTTGAATTCTGCGTATGTGAAGAATCAAGAAGCGAAGGCATCGGCAGACAGCTGTTTGTACATGCTGCCTCATATGCAAAAGAAAACGGATGTGAGCAGATTGAGCTTGAAACAAGCTTATGGAGAAAACGTGCACATGCCTTCTATGAACGGGAAGGGATGATCTTTGATCATGCATATTACACGATGAAGCTGTAAAAGTTCTTTTCCTTTGTCGTGTTTCGACTATAATAGGTAATGCGTAAAAGCCAAGCAGTTCGGGTCCGATATCCTGCTTGTAAAACATTAAAACCAAAGGAGATTTTTTTTATGGATTTTTTCAAGAGTATTCGTGAGGACTATAAGGTCCTGCTGCGCAGCGTTCCTTCCATGGTGACAGCTGCTTTTGTTTTGTCTGTTGTATTGATGAATCTGCTGGCGTCAAGAGAGCTTTACCGCTCTGATTATTTCTGCCTGAATTCAGGTCTTGCGCTTTCGTGGATTTCTTTTTTATGTATGGACTGCATCTGCAAGCGTTTCGGTGCGAAGGCGGCTACCAGAATTTCAATCCTGGCAATCGCCGTCAACATGTTCTGCGCAGTTCTCTTCTGGCTGTTAACACTGACACCGGGCAGATGGGCTGCTTTCTATTCAGCGGCTGATCCGGAAGTCGGACAGATGATTTCAGCCGGAATTGATTCCACATTTGCCGGTTCATGGTATGTCGTTGCCGGTTCTTCACTGGCCATGCTGGCATCAAGCATTGTCAATTCACTGCTGAATGTCCGCATCGGAGAAAAGGCAGACCGCGGCAATTACCGTGGATTTGCATACAGAAGCCTTGTTTCGACATGCGCTGCCCAGTTTGTGGACAACTTTGTATTCTCGGCTCTGGTTTCCCATGTCTTCTTCGGATGGACATGGATGCAGGTGCTGATCTGTTCCTTTACATCCATGATCATCGAACTTGCATTTGAAGCAGTCTTCTCCCCGCTGGGATACAGAATCTCAAAGGGCTGGGAGAAGGATCATGTCGGTCAGGCATATCTTGATCTGCAGGCTGCTGCGGTATATGCGGGGTAAAAATGAAGCTTGAAACCTTATCTGCCGTTGAACTTGGCAGACTCGTCAATCAAAAGGAAGTATCACCGACGGAAGTGATTTCGTATTTCAAAGACAGAATCGAGAAGAGAAATCCTTCCATCAATGCTTTTACGTATACAAAATTCGAAGATGCTTTCAAAGAAGCAGAAAAACTTGAAGAGCGACTTGCAAAAAATGAAGACTGCGGTCCCTTTGCCGGCGTTCCTATCGGCCTGAAGGATTTTCTTCCTTCCAAAAAAGGATGGACAAATTCACATGGCGGCGTGAAGTCTTTGATTGCGGAAGATCCCGAAGATTCTGAATTCTATAAAGCCGCAAATAAAGCAGGCGCCATTGCAATCGGCAAAACAAATGCACCGGCATTTGCCTTCAGAGGAACCACCGACAACAAGATGTACGGACCGACTTCCACACCGTTTAAGCCCGGATACAATTCCGGCGGCTCAAGCGGCGGCAGTGCAGCTGCGGTAGCGGACGGACTGATCCTGATCGGGGAAGGTTCGGATGGCGGCGGTTCAATCCGCATTCCTTCATCCTGGTGCGGATGTTTCGGTTTCAAGAATTCAATCGGCACCGTTCCCCAGGTCAACAGACCTGACGCATGGACAGCGAGCCATCCGTATTGTTTCAACGGGGCAATTACAAAGAGTGTTGAAGATACTGCGGTGATGTTATCGTATATGGCTTACTACAATCCCCGCGATCCTCACAGCTTCCCGTTTGCAAAGCGTGATTTCTCGGAACTGATGAAAAGACCGCTCAAAGGTTGGCGGATCGGATATACGGATGATTTCGGTATCTTCACGGTGGATGAAGAAGTGAAACAGATTGTCAGAAATGCGGCAATGAAATTCAAAGAAGCAGGCGCATCTGTTGAACCTGTCACATTCAATTTCCGCCATACTGCATATGAATATGCCGAACTCTGGTGCACGAGCATCTGCTTCGACACGGCAACTGATATGGAAGCCTGGAAGAAAAACGGCTTTGATCTCAAAAAAGATCACAGAGATGAAGTCTGTGAAGAATTCTTTTACTGGAATGACCGCTTAATCAATTCATCGCTCCTTGATATCCGTGCCCTCAATGAAATGAGAACGGAAATTCTCGATGTGCAGGAAAGTGTCTTTGAACACTATGATCTGATTCTTTCACCGGTCACCATCTGCAGACCTGTCAGAAACACAGATGATTTCAACACATTGGGACCGACAGAACTGAACGGTGTGAAAATCGAACCGTTAATCGGCTATTGCGAAACATTCTTCGAGAATTTCACAGGAAATCCTGCTGCTTCGATTCCGGCCGGATTGACCAAAGACGGATTACCTGTCGGTCTTCAGATCGTCGGCAGAAAATTCAGGGATGAAGATGTCCTTGCGGCATCCTATACATATGAACAGATCAATCCCTGGTCATATGACATTCCGCTGAACCGGGAAATTGATTAATCAATGAAAGATCCTCCAGCTCAGACGGTTTCGGACGCTGTCTGAACAGAGGATCTTTTGTATTTTCTGCGAATTCGGAAAAACGATATAATCAATTCAGAGAGCAACAGAAATATACGGAGGATCATATGACAGAACAGTTTCATGCAGTGAAAACAGGTGTGATCGGAGCCGGAGCGATCAGTGAAGCTTATCTCAATAATCTCTGCGGCGATATGAAAGAATTCATCAATGTGAAATCAATCAGTGCTTCCCACATTGAAAATGCAAAAAAGAAAGCAGACAAATACGGGATTGAAGCACATACAACCGAAGAAATCCTGAATGATCCCGAAATTGAAATGGTGATCATCCTGACACCGGTTGATACCCATTACGGCCTGATCAAAGATGCTTTGAACAAAGGCAAGCATGTCTATACGGAAAAGACCATCACCGTGAATACTGCACAGGCGAAAGAGCTGATTGAGCTTTCTGAAAGCAAGGGGCTTTACCTTGGCTCGGCACCTGATACATTCCTTGGCTCATCTTTGGAGACTGTCAAAAAAGCAATCGATGAGGGCATGATCGGGGAAGTCAATTCCTTCTCGATTTCGATTTCCAGAAACAATGATATTCTGACCTCGATGTTTCCGTTTTTAAGAAGAGAAGGCGCCGGCATTCTGAGAGACTATGTTGTCTATTATCTGACCTGCTTATGTGCTTTGCTCGGCCCTGCCGAAAAGGCTGCCGCATTCCTGAAAACACCGTATCCCAAGAGAGTATGCATCCTGCCGGATTCAAAAGAATTCGGACAAGAGATTGAAACACCGAATGAAGCAATCCTGACCGGAATTCTGAAGCTGAAAAACGGAATTACCGGAACCATCCATGATGACAGCGAAACATGCATCATGGACAGAGCTGACTTTGTCATCTATGGCACAAAGGGAATGTTATTGGCAGGGTGCGCCAATAACTTCGGCGATCCTGTCCGCTTTGTCAAAGCGGTTCCTGCAGATTTTACAAAACCTGAAGAGCCTGAAATTCTTGAACCCGTCAATCCTTACAGTACAAACTGCAGAGGACTGGGTGCCGCGGAAATGGCAAAGGCGGTCAGGGAAGGAGTCAAAAACCGCGCTTCTGCAAAGCTTGCACTGCATGTGCTTGATATCATTGAAGCAATTGAAAGAAGTGCTGCTTCGCTTCAGTTTGAAACCATTGAATCGGCAGCTGAGATTCCCGATCTCTTTACATCCTTATAAGAAAAAATGCAGGTTTTCCGGATGCGGAGAACCTGCATTCATTTTTAAAGCAGAGGCATGTTGTTCTTTTCGCAGATTTCAAGCATTTCCGGGGGCCAGATGGAAGCCTGGACTTCACCGATATGTGCTTTGTTCAGCAGTAACATGCATAATCTTGACTGACCGATACCGCCGCCTATTGAATAGGGCAGTTCGCAGTTTGTGATCATCTTATGATAGGGAAGAGTCAGTCTTCCTTCGCAATGACTTGCCCTGCACTGGCTGACAATCGAGTTTTCATCGACTCTGATGCCCATGGAAGAGATTTCGAGTGATCTTTCAAGAGAAGGCAGCCAGAAGAGAAGATCGCCGTTGAGATCCCAGTCATCATAGTCCGGAGCGCGGCCGTCATGCGGTCTGCCGCTTCTTTTCAGAGGATGGCCGATCTGCTTGATGAAGACGCATCCTTTTTCTTTGACAATCAGATCTTCACGCTGCTTGGGCTTGAGATCCGGATACATGTCTTCAAGTTCCTGTGATGTGATGAAGAAGACATCATCTGCCAGATGGCAGACAGCCTGGGGATATTTGTACCAGACTTCATGTTCCATATGCTTGATGACCTTGAAGATATTTCGGACAGTTGCTTCGAGCATTTCATCTGTTCTTTCGCTCTTGTCGATCACCATTTCCCAGTCCCACTGGTCTACGTAGACTGAATGCAGATTATCAACCAGCTCATCTCTGCGGATGGCGTTCATGTTTGTATAAAGGCCTTCGCCGTGTTTGAAACCGTATTTTTTCAAAGCGAATCGCTTCCACTTTGCAAGTGACTGAACAACTTCAATTCTTTCTCCGGTCAGTTCCTGAATGTCGAATGTGACAGGTCTTTCGATACCGTTCAGATTATCGTTGAGACCTGAGCTTCTTGTGACAAAAAGCGGTGCGCTGATACGGGAAAGACCGAGCTCTCTGCCGAGCTCCTTCTGGAATGTGTCGCGGATGTACTTGATCGCTTCCTGGGTGTCACGGACACTCAGTACCGGATCATAATTGACAGGAATCTGTACTTCCATGATTCTTACCTCACATATGCGCATTATTGTACCACAAAGAAGGAAAGATGAAACTCGGATTATTCAGTGATTCAATGCATTAAAGTGTATTTTGAAATGAAAACTTCTTGAAACGCCAATTAAATTGTATACAATATATTTGAATAAAGGAGAAATATCAATATGACACGTTATGATATCGCAATCATCGGAACCGGTCCTGCCGGACTGGAAGCGGCAATCACCGCAAAAGTCAGAAATAAAAACATCATCCTCTTCGGAAACAAAGAGCTCTCCAACAAAATGCAGGTAGTCGATCATCCGATTCTCAACTACCTCGGTCTTCCTTCCGTCACCGGAAAAGAAATGGCTGCCGCATTCACAAAGCAGCTGGAAGAACTCGATATCCAGATTACAGAAGAAAAGGTCACATCCGTCTATGCAATGGGTGAATATTTCGGACTGCAGCTCGGAAACAATGAAATGGTTGAAGCTTCATCCGTCATCCTGGCAAGCGGTGTTGTCGCAGGCAAGCCTTATCCGGGCGAAGAGAAGTTCCTCGGCAGAGGCGTCAGCTATTGTGCAACATGCGATGCGCCTTTATATAAAGGAAAGACTGTCGCGGTCATCGGCGGCGGAGCAGATGAAGAAGCTGAAGCAGACTTCCTTGGCGAAGTATGCGAAAAGGTTTACTACATCCCGCTCTACAAAGAAGAGCCGAAATTCACCCATGACAATGTCATTGTTGTCAGAGAAAAACCGCAGGAAATCAAAGGCGCAATGAAAGTCAGCACACTTGTGACAGACGCAAATGAATATGAAGTCGCATGTGTATTCATCTTAAGAGCAGCCCAGTTCCCCGGCCAGCTTGTTCCGGGACTCGCTGTTGAAGGCAATGCGGTCAAGGTTGATCTTCAGATGAAGACAAACCTGCCCGGCCTGTTTGCGGCAGGCGATATTGCCGGTCAGCCGTATCAGTACATCAAGTCAGCAGGACAGGGAAATGTGGCAGCACTTTCCGCAGTCAACTATCTGGCTGAAAAGCAAAGGAAGCAATAAACATGAGTGAAAAATATGATTGTCTCAGGCTGGATCATCAGATCTGCTTTCCTCTTTATGCGGCAGCCCGCAAAGTAACCGGAAGATATACTCCGTACTTTAAAGAACTCGGCATCACATATACACAATACATTGTGTTTATGGCCTTATGGCAGGAGGACAACCAGACCGTATCTGAGATCTGCTCCAAACTCTATCTGGATTCAGGCACTCTTACTCCGCTGCTTAAGAAAATGGAAGAAAAGGGATGGCTGAGCAGAACCCGCTCCAAAGAAGATGAACGTATTGTCAGAGTCACGCTGACGGAAAAAGGATGGGAAATGAGAGAAAAGTGTCTCAATATCCCGTTCGCAGTCGGCTCCTGTATCCATCTTTCCGAAGAAGATGCGGCAAACCTTTACAGAATACTTCATTTACTGCTGGAGGATGCAATTTATGACAACGAGTAACAACGCCAAATCAAGAGACGCCATAATCGTGCGCACCTGCCTGATCGGCATCGGCGCAAACCTTTTCTTAGCCGCATTCAAGGCAATGGCAGGCATTCTTGCCGGCTCCATTGCAGTCGTGCTTGATGCGGTCAACAACCTGTCTGACGCAATGTCTTCACTGATCACAATCATCGGTACAAAGCTTGCGTCAAGAAAACCCGATTCCAAACATCCTTACGGATACGGAAGAATTGAATACCTGAGTGCAACATTGATCTCGGTCATTGTTCTCTATGCAGGTGTGACTTCATTGGTTGAATCTGTTAAAAAGATCATCAATCCGGAAGTTCCTGATTACTCAGCTCTTTCACTGATCATCATCACAGCCGGTGTCATCGTCAAGATTCTGCTTGGCCGCTATGTCAAGAGTGTCGGTGAAAAGGTGAATTCAGACTCCCTGATCAACAGCGGTGAAGATGCAACTCTTGACTCAATTATTTCCGCTTCCACACTTGTCGCGGCACTCATTTTCATGACAACAAAAATCTCTCTTGAGGCATGGCTTGGTGCAGTCATCTCATGCGTGATCATCAAGAGCGGTATTGAGATGCTGTCGGATATGATCAGCAGAATGCTCGGCGAGCGTGTGGACAGTGATCTTGCAAAAGAAATCAAAGCAACCGTCTGCAGCGTGGAAGGTGCACGCGGAGCTTATGACCTCTTCCTTCATGATTACGGTCCTGACAGAATGATGGGATCGGTCCATGTGGAAGTTCCCGATACCATGACAGCTGATCAGCTTGATGTCATGACAAGAAAGATCCAGAACGCTGTGCTTGAAAAACACAACGTCCTCATGACGGCAGTCGGCTTCTATTCTCATAACACCAAGAATGATGAAGTCGCTGAAATTTACGAGAATATCAGAAAGATCGCAGCTGAACACGAACATGTGATTCAGATCCATGGCTTCTACTGCAATCTTGAAACAAAGAAGATCCGTTTCGATGCGGTCATCGATTTCAAGGCACAGGACAGAAATGCCGTATGGCATGCGCTGACTCAGGAAGTGGTTGAAGCGTATCCGGATTTCAATGTTGTCATTGCGATGGACAGCGATACATCTGATTGACAAACTGACAGAATCTGTGAAAACAGGTTCTGTTTTTATGTGTGGGAAAATTGCACCTGAAACAGAAAACCGCTCATTTCAGGTGCAAAAATAAGAAAAATTTGCACTTGAAAATGCTAATATCAGATTACAGGTGCAAAAATGACAGATCAGATGAACAAACAAATGAAACAAAATCCGGAACCACTTCATTTCTTTGCGGATACCGGAAATGAATGCTTTGTTACGCTGAATTCACAAATATCAAAATCAATCCTGAAACTCGAAAGGGATCTGTGGGAATTTGATCGGATATCTGGTTCTTTCAGTGACTTCGGGAAAAATCAGCTGATGCAGTCTTTCCTGATCAGGGAAATACAGGCGACAAACGCAATCGAGGGAATTCAATCCAAATTAGATGATATTTTTTACCTGCTGAAAAGTCAGAAAAAAGGCAAAAACAAAAAAATCATTTCTGTGACGAATGCATATTCCGATCTTTTGAATCAGACCGCGAAAGTTCCTGAAGACCTGCAGGATATCAGAAATATTTATAACCGCCTGATGAAAGGCACTGTTGAAAAGAAAGATCTGCCTGACGGAGAATTCTTCAGAAAAGGATATGTGTACATTAATAATGGTTTAAAAACTGTGCATCAGGGATTTTACCCGGAACATGCAGTCAATCGGGGGATGAGTGAATTTCTGAATCTATACAATGACAGTTCAAAAGAGATATTTGAAAGAATGATCCTGACTCACTATATGATTGAGGCGGTTCATCCCTTCTATGACGGCAACGGCAGACTCGGACGGTTTCTTTTTACACTTGGATTGTATGCGGAAACTGGAAGCTGTCTTTCATTCTCAGTTGCGTCTGCATTCAATCATAAGCGTTCTGCATATTACAAAGCTTTCAATGAAGCACAGCACGAGCATATGTTCGGCTCTCTGAATTCCTACTTCGAAGATATCTCTTCCATTCTGCATTCATACTTTGCATCTTTGAATCAAGAGCTTCAGGAAAAGAAAAGTCAGATCGATTCTTTTTCGGTTTCATCATCTGAATTCACAAAATCTGAACAGAAGATTCTGAAGATGCTGACGGAAGCCGCATTGCTGAGTGAATTCGGAATCACCAACAATGAAATCATTGAACATGGAGACC
>JAUNEN010000017.1 GCA_030525525.1 Erysipelotrichaceae bacterium | reverse complement strand
AGCGGAATCAGACCGGAATTTCAGGCAAGCATGGAAGCGTACGAAGCCTTCTTTGATGAATATGTTGAATTCATGAAGGCAGTGGATGAAACAAACATGAGTGCCGATACAATGATCAGATACTATGACTTCCTTGCAAAATATGCAGATGCGATGGAGAAGCTGGATGCGATTGACGAATCACAGCTGACCCCTGAAGAGGATCAGCTGTATCTTGATACAATGCTGAGAATTGAAAAGAAGCTGCTTGAAGCAGTTAACTGAGGAGATAAGTAACATTTGAAAAGAAATCATAAACTGAAATTGCTTTACGCGCTGTTGATTCTTCTGTCATTGTTTCTTCTCTATGGATCGGTGAAGCTGAGCGATCCGCGGCTTGCGGCTCAGAATGCGGCAGAGACGGCAGCACTCAGCCATGAAGGAACATGGTTCGTTCCGGGAGTCCTGATGAGTCCGCTCATTTACGAAAACTGAGCCTATGATAAAAGACAGAACATATTATACGGTCGGTGAGATCTGCAGTTTATGCGGCGTTACAAGGAAAACATTGTTCTACTATGACCGTACGGGACTGCTGGCACCTTCCTTAAGAAGCGGTACGCAGGCGCATAAGCTCTATGATTCCGAAGCCCTGACACAGCTGAAGGAAATCATTGAATACAGAGAAGCCGGACTGACAATCGCCGAAATCCGCATCCTTGTCCATGATGAGAATTGCGACAAGCATCAGATTCTTGAGAATGCACTCATGAGAATCATTTCTCAGAAGGATGAAAAGGAAAAGGAGATCCTGAAACTGCGCGAAATGATCAGCCAGCTGCGGTGATGCAATGCATTGCCGCTTTTTCTTCTTCCATACTCCTGAGCACCTAAAGCGTGATATTGTTAATGCAGAGGTGGCTTATGATTAAAGGAATTCATCATATTTCAATGAAAACAGATCAGCCGGTAGTCTTCGAAAAAGTCAGATCATTCTATACGGAAGTGCTCGGTCTTGAAATTGTCAGGACATGGGATACCGGAATCATGGTGGAAACAGGCAATTGCTGGCTTGAAATTAACAATGACAAACCCGGTATCAGAGAACTTGGCGCGATCCGCCATTTTGCATTCTATTGCGATGATGTCGATGAAATGGTGACAAGAGTCAAAGAAGCCGGATATGAAGTTTTCATCGAGCCCAAAGACATCTGTCTCAACAGTGAGCCGGCCATCCCGGCAAGAATTGCTTTCTGCTATGGGCCTATGGGAGAGCAGATTGAATTCTTCGATGACAAAAGTGAAAATGCATCAAGATTCTGAATCAGAAACAGAATCTTTTGAATCTGAGCAAATAATGAATACGGAAGAATCAGTCCGGAGGTAGATATGCAGCTGTTTTCAACGATCCTGAAAATCAATGAATCCGTAAACCGGAAGATGTTTATGGATTTAATCAAGGAATGGAATGATACGCAGATGTTTGCCGAAAACAGAATCAGTGATCTGTTTGCACAGGGTGAAACCGGTGTGATGTATGGCGATGAACATTTGTGGCTGATCGCAAGAGAATATGAAAAGGAAAATATCATTGCGATCCGCTATGAAAAATCCGAAGATGACGGCACGGTATGGGATACGGACTATGTCATGAATTTCAATACAATGAGCCTGTCGATCCGCCTTGAGAGAAGTTATCATGAACAGGCACTGCGCACCGATGCGAAATTCTCAACGCCTTATTTCATCCGTCTCTTAATCGAGAAAGGGTATCTCAAGGATGACGGTGTCTTCAAAGTGGATGATCAGCCGCTGTTTATTGACGCATCAAATGTATCTCTGCTTGCAGATGTGATGAGCGGAAAGAATCTCTTTTTTCTGCCGGTCGTCTATATTTCACGGACCTACTATGATGAAGACCCGGTCGATCTGCACAAAATATCAAGGCAGTTAAAAGGAATTGCCCATGTGCTTGCTGAAAAGTCAGTCTTTGCAAATACGGCAGTCCGCGAAGCATGTGAAGACAGGAATGCTTATTATGGTGCCATTGATATCATCTTCCCCAATCCAGATCTCAAGCCGATCCGCTATCAGTATCATGCCGAAAAAGGAGAAGATCCGATTTTGAGAGAAAAGACGGTACGCAAAGTGATGGAGTACAGCGGCGCCAAGCTGCTTTCTTCACTTGAAACATACAACGGAGTTGTGCATGCAATATTGCTGGAAAGTCTGGATGCACAGAGTGCACTTGTACATCAGAAAGAAAATGAGCGGCAGAAAGCTGTCAATGAAATGGAAGATGTATACAGCACATTCGGAAACGATCTTGAAAAGCTGAGAAAGCAGGTGGAAGAGCTCTCCGCTCAATCACAGATGCGTGAATATGAAAACCAGATGCTCAGGGAAAAAATCAGGCAGAGTGAAAAAATGCCGGTGATTGTGGCGGGCGAAGAAGATGAATTCTTCCCCGGTGAAATCAGGGAGATTGTTCTGGATGCACTGGATGAAAAGCTTTCGGCATTGGCACCTGAAAGCAGAAGAGCCCATGTCATCAAAGATCTGATCGAGCATAATGATTACAGGCGCATTTCAAAAGAAAATGCCCAGCAGATCAAAACTCTTCTGAAGGATTACAAGACATTATCGGCAGTTTCCAGACAGCAGTTGACGGATCTTGGTTTTGTGATCACGGAAGAAGGAAAGCATTACAGACTCTGCTATCATGGCGACCCACGCTACAAGACAACCATTTCAAAATCAGGCAGCGATTTCCGGGAAGGCAGAAATATTGCAGCTCTGATCATCAGACAGTTTATGTGAATAAGGAGGCAGTATGAGTGTTCTGTTTGTCAATACATGTGTCAGAAATAACTCAAGGACATATGCGCTTGTGCAATATTTCCTGAATCTCTGGCCGGATCGTGATGTAACTGAAGTGAATCCGGAAGAATTGAAAATCCGGACATTGAGTCAGGAACTTCTGAAGATACGTGATGAAGCTCTGAGACTGAAAGATTTTGATCATCCGGTATTGAAATATGCAAGGCAGTTTGCAGAAGCCGATACAATCGTCATCGCTGCCCCATATTGGGATCTGTCATTTCCGGCTGCGCTGAAAGTATATATCGAGCGGATCAATTGCGTAGGAGTGACGTTTGATTATGACGAAACAGGAAACCCTTACGGCTTATGCAAAGCGAAAAGACTGATCTATATCTGCACGGCCGGGGGACCTTTGATCAGCGATGCATATGGATATGGCTATCTGAAAGCTCTCGCTGAAAACTTCTATCATATTGACGAAACGGTCAGCTTCATTGCCGAAAATCTTGATATGCCGTTTACTGATGTTGAGAGTGAACTGAACCGGATCAGAAAACAGATGGACGAATGGGTAAAGTCCGTAAAGTAAAACAAGAGGGCTGACCTCTTGTTTTGATTATGAGCGGAAATATTGAATCAGGATATCCTTGATGTAGTGATATCTTCTTGCATAGGTGTTATCGACACGGATCAGCTCGAAGCCATGTTCTTTGCAGATGGCTTCTTTCTTTTGATCACGCTGCCGCACGGTTTCATCTGATATATGTTCCATGCCGTCAAGCTCGATGGCAAGAACCGGGATTTCAGTTTTCTGGAATTTGCGGAAGACGACAAAGTCGAATCTGCTCATATAGAAATAATCCTTCAGATCATTGGCGCCATTGAAGACCTGGGAGAGAGGAACTTCCTTATGAACCGAGTAGCGGCTGCCGTCCGCAAATGCATTGTCAAGCGCATGGGTCAGATTTTCCAGGAATGCTGTTTCGGTTTCCGAAGAATAGGGACGGATGCCGAGGGCTCTGGATTCAACCGGCCGTTCTGTGACTTCATAGGTGCCTTCGCTTCTGACATAGCAGGCAAGATCATAAAGATCATCAGTTTCCTCAGGGTTATGGAGCGCTTCGAGAACTTCTGAATTGGTGAAGAGAAAGAGCTGCTGTCTTGCCCGGGAAGTTGAAACATTGATCAGCTCACGGTTGTTTTTCAGCCACTCATATGTTTCATTTCTTGTCTTCGGCGTCAGGGCAAGCGAAAAGAGAATGACATCCTTTTCATCTCCCTGGAAGGCATGAACCGTTCCGCAGTCCACATTTTCGATGCCGTTGATTTCGAGTTCCTTCCGTATGTATTCCTTCTGGGGAACAAAAGGTGTGATGATACCGGTATTCTGATCGGGATGATCCTTGAGATAGCGTATAATGGCGTCTGCTTCACGCGGTGCAGTATTCTTGATCGTTGTTTCATCATTTTCAACATCGACAAAGACAAGAGGTTTGTCAGAAACGCTTTTGCCGTCCATCTGCAGCTTGCTGTTATAGTATTTGCGGTTGTTGAAGCCGATGATTTTCGGGTCGCACCGGTAATGATGGGATAAAAGAACTTCATCCGAAACCGGATCGCAGGCGAGCATGGTTTTATAAATGGAGCTGGAGCAGTAATCATATTCTGCTGAGACTTCATATTTTTTCCGGAGTTCGCTGCTGTCAAACGGACTCAGCTGAATGACCGGCTGCAGCTGCTGGGGATCGCCGACAAGCATCAGGCTTCTGCCTCTGATCATCGGAACAAGAGAAACAGCCGTATTGCATTGGCTTGCCTCATCAAGGATGACCATGTCGAAGATGGGTTTGGGATCGGAAAGTTTGCATGCCGAAATGCAGGTGGTCGCAATGACCGGGAAGACTCTGAGAAGAATGGTCAGATGATCTGAATCATCCGCCCATGAATTGAACTGTCTGACCATTTCTGTTTCGTCTTTGATATTGATGATGTTGACAAGTTCTTCATATTGCGGCTCCAGAATGCGGCTGATACATTTGAAGGACATCTGATACAGAATTTCCCTGAGTGCCGTGAAATCGGTATTGATGAACCGCATTGCCTGTCTGATATTGAGATCTTTTCCTTTTTTGATCTTCTTTTCAAGATCAGGCTTCTGCTCTGTTTCCAGCTGCAGCGTGAAGTTCATCTGGGTAGAACCTGCAATCAATTGATCCAAAGCATCTTTGCGTTCGATCAGATTCAGTCTGTTTTCATATTCATCCAGGAAATCACTCAGCTTTTTGGCATTTGCCATGCGGCTTGGGCTGTCTTTGAGCTGCCGCTTCGGCCTGTCGCTTTTTTTCAGCTCTTTGATCAGTTTGCGCAGTTTCAGAAGTGTCCTGGCAGTTTCTTCATTTGAACCCAGTCTTAAAACCGGGAAGGGAATCAGACTGCGGGAAGCACGGATCGACGAGAGCTTGTTGACGGCTTCATCAATCGGGTGGTTGTTGTATGATGCCAGCAATACGGTTCTGTGGTTGTAAAAAGCAGAGAGAACGGTATTGACGATTGTCTGTGTTTTGCCTGTTCCGGGAGGTCCCTGGATATAGGAAACCGGATAGCGCATGGCATGATTCATGGCAAGCAATTGATCAAGGTTGATCTGATTGTTGATGAGTGCGAGCGGAATGGCTTTGCTTTTACGGGGATGAGCAGTCAGCTCACCGAAAAAAGCACGCAGGGGAGCAGTCACTTCATTGTTTGCATACATGGCAAAAATGCCTTCGTATTCTTCCTGGAGATCAAGCAATGAATCTCTGGCGATTTCAAGCATATAAGGCATGTCATCAATGATGATTCCCGGATTTGCACGGGCAATGGCATTTCTGATCTCTTCCGCATTCTGTGCAAAATTCTGAAGAAGAGGCAGGTCTTCGGGATCCATGAATGATCTGACCGACTGGACTTTTCCGTTGATTGTATATTGCGAACAGATGACCGGCGCATCAAAGCATCCGAGTCTTCTTTCCCTTACATGCAGTCTTAAAGGAAGATAGGCAAGCAGATAAACGCCTTTTGATGTATGCACCGAAAGCAGATTCATTCCGAACTGCTTCATGGACAGGCGTTTATGCGGTTCATCTTTTGTGTCTTTCAGAAATCCTTTCACAATCTGATCAAACTGCCGCTCGCTGAGGGTGACACCTTCTGTACCGAAACTCTCATCATCGATTTTCTCAACCAGCACAAAGTCGGTTTTAAAAGGACTCTGATCCAGTCTGAAACATTCAGCCAGATAGTTCAGAATGCGAAGATTTGCCGTCTCTGAAAAGATCGAAACATACTTTTCGGGATTTGCACTGATATCTTCTTTCAGCTTTGAAGGCAGCTCGGTATAGGTATTGACAAGAGCTTTTGCGCTGACGATCTTTTCAAGATAAAGATTGAGTTCGGCAATGCTGTAGGTTGTCAGATGCATTCCTTCGCATAAAAGACGCTTTGTGCGCAGATTGATGTCTTTGACTGCAATCCAGTAGTTTGTTGTTTCGTTTTTCTGATTGTGATATTCGACTGCCAGCCAGCAATTCTGATAGATTGCCCGGAACAATTCTTTGTAAACAGCTTTCACGTTTCAATTGTAGCAGGCGTCAGATTGAAACTTCAATGCATTAAAAAACAATACTTAAACAGTATTGTCAGTCTTTTGCATGACGCATGATTTCACTCGCAATGCCGAGCTGATTGAGCTCTCTGGCAATGTGAAGTGCCTGATCTTTGTAGAGGGGATACAGTCTGTATTCATCATGGAGAAACTTTTCTGCTTCTGCTTCATGAAGATGCAGCTGTCTGATCAGTATTTCCTTTACCTGATCAGGATCCGTATCTTTGTTTTTCGTACCGTGTACGATCAGTTCATAATCTCTTTCGTTTGCCATGGTGATTCCTTTCACTTCATCCATTATATTCTCACATAAAGACACAGAAAAGAAAAACCGCACACGCGGATGTGTGCGGCTGCTTCGATTCAACTGAGATTATTTCTCGGGAGCGCCGAACTTGATTTCTGTAGAACCTGTCATAGCATCTGCAGCGATCAGGCAGATCGGAGCATTCTCATAAGACAGAGTCTTGAATGTGCCTGTATAACCGGATTCTGTTGTGAATTCAAGTGTGAAGACACCCATGTTTCCCTTGTCATCCAGCAGCATTTCAGGAACTGCATCGAATGAGATTTCCTGGCTTCCGCCGTCTTCAGCAGCGCCGTCAATCAGGTTTTCACCCTTGTCTGTTGTGCCTGTACGGTAAAGATAGAGGTCAGTAACCTTTTCGCCTGTTGTGTTGTAGATGACATATGTGACAGGGTTGGCAGCGAATGCAATCTGTGTTGAGCCTGTCATGGCATCTGCAGCGAGCAGTGTGATCGGAGCTGTTTCGATGTGCAGTGTTTCAAACTTTCCTGTGTAGCCGGACTTTGTTGTGAATTCCAGTGTCAGTTCAACTTCAGGATTTGCGGAACCGTCATATTTCAGAACCATAGCGTGAGCATCGCCGAAGCCATGTCCGCCGGCAGCGTAGTTGTCACCCTTTTCGGAAGAACCTGTCTCATACAGGTAGAGATCAGTAACGCCTTCGCCAGTTGCGTTGTAGACTGTGTAGACACCTTCAGTCTGAACATCTTCTTTTGTCTCTTCTTCCTTTTCGGTTTCCTGAGTCTGTGTCTCAGTCTCAGTGTTTGTGTCAGCTCCCTCAGCTGTGGATGAGGAACATCCTGCCAGCAGGGCAACCGACATCAGAAATGCGATTGTTTTTTTCATAATACCCTCCAGAAAAAACGCGATAAAATTTGTACAATCAAATCACGCAACATAATTATGGGCAAGTAATTGCGCGATTTATAGCATAATCGGGTATACTTTTAATATGAAACTGTTACAGTCATGAAAATGGACCTGAGAGGATCGTACAAATGAACAATACAGAGAATCTGAAGATTGAAGCGGAAGAAGGATTTCCGATTCAGGTGAAATATATCCATCCGGATCTGAAGATCGGAATGGAAGAATTTGAGACAAATGTGCAGTCGGGAGGAAGGAGAACCGTTCATGTCGTGGATCAGTTTGTCTGGGCACGTGTGATTGAAGGCGGCATCTCTTTTCAGGTCAATACGCAGATCGTGCATGTGGAAGAAGGGGAGACTCTCTTTATCAATGCCCGTCAGCCGCATTCCTATAAAGGCGCTTTCCGTACTCCGGCAAAATTCCGCATTCTTGTGGCGGCTCCGGATGCTGTCGATGTTCCGTTTCTGAACAGAAAGCTGCAGGCAATGATCAATGACAGCGCGTTTGCTTCGACTGTGATCAGACCGGCATCTCCCTTGTTTTCCTATGACATGGATATAATCCTTGATCTGATCAGACACAAGCCTGAAGAATATGAATTTGAAGTGGTTGCCAAATATTGCGCAATTCTGAGACAGTACTGCCGGATTCATCATCATACCAATCCGGATGAAACCGTCCGCAGAGATACCGACCTTGAATCATTGAGAGAGATGCTGGCTTTTATCGGCGAGCATCATCAGGAAGAAATCACGGTCGATGAGATTGCGGCTGCCGGAAAGATGAGCAGATCCAAATGTTCAAGACTGTTCCGGAAGTATCTCAGCAAATCGCCGATTGAGCATGTTCAGCAATACCGTCTTGAGAAGAGCGTCTATCTTCTGAAGAATACAACCCTGCAGTTTTCAGAGATCGCAGCCATCTGCGGCTTCAACCAGCAGAGTTATTTCAACCGCCTGTTTGTCAGAGAATACGGCATGACGCCCAAGCAGATGCGCAAAACAGGGACTGATTCCAAAAAACAGAATCCGCATCACTCAGAAGAGTGATATACATATACATGAGCAACGGCAACACTGCATTGACATACGACAGGAATTGTCCTTATGAACAGACTATCCGGAATTGCTGAAATCTTTCAGATTCTGATCGATCATATGAAAACTTATGAACTGACCGGTGCAGGGATTGTTTTCATTGTGATTCTGATCGCTTCAATCTGGCTTGTTCAGTTGATTGCCTTCGGATTTGAAAAGATCTTCCAAAAGAATGTTAACGGCTGGATCAGATGCATTCTTGTGATTCTTCTCAGTTTTTCAGTCACTCTGTCAACGGTTTATGCATGGCTGAATCAGGTGCAGCCGGCCTCGGAAAAAGTCAATGATGCATTGATTTCTGCCGACAGCGTCATCGTTCATAAAACAGATTACGGATGGTTTTTTGACAGCTGGGGAACAGAGAATGCGATGGTCTTCTATGGCGAAGAACAGATCGATGAAACAGCATATGCGCCTTTGATGCGTGCCTGTGCAAATCAGGGGCTTGACTGTTTCCTTCTGGAGCCTCAGTTTCACAGACACTATCTTGATGACTCCTGCATGCCTGAAGTCATGAACCGGCATTCCTATCCGGGATTCTTTACGGGTGGAATCGGCAACTCAGCAGCGAGCGCAGTCAGCTATGCAAATGCATATCCGGAAGTCTTTGACGGTGTGATTCTTTTTGATGCATATCCCATAGAAACAATGAATGAAGATTCCGTACTGATCGCAATCTATGCGGCAATTGACGGAATCAGTGATCATGGAGGATATGAAGAAGCGAAGAAGTCTTTTCCGCTTCATACAAGAGAAGCGTCCATTGACGGGGCAGTCCATGCCGGTTTTGCAGAAACAGCAGTCTCTGAAGTCAGTGAAAAAGCATCGATCTCACCTGAGCTGCAGCGGCAGATTGCCGGCCAGATGATCCGTCAGGCATTGATACACGGCGGAAAGTAAAAAGGGAGAAATGGCTATGCCGGTTGAAAAAACACTGCATCTGAATGCATGCACAATGTCATATATATCATTTGGAAACGGCCGGAAGAATCTGATCATCATTCCCGGTCTTTCACTCAACAGGGTGAAGGGATCTTCCATGCCGCTTTCACTTGCCTATCGCATCTTTGCAAAGGATTATCGTGTCTATATGTTTGATGAACGCGATGAGATCGATGAAAGCTGCACGATTGAGCAGATGGCAGACGATCTTTATGAAGCAATGAAAACTGTCGGGATCAAAAATGCAGATATTCTATCAGTTTCGATGGGCGGCATGATCGCGCTCTCTCTTGCCAAAAAACATCCTGAATGCATCGGGAAAATGATCATTGCATTCAGTTCTTCCGGATGTGCGAAGATGACGGAAGAGCGGATTCACGGCTGGCTCAAAGCGGCAGAAAAACAGGATTATGAAGCTCTGACAAAGGACTTCATGGAATCTGTTTATACAGAAAGCTATATGAAAAAATACAGACTGATGATGCCGGTGCTTGTAAAGATGACAAAGAAAGCAGATCTTTCCCGCTTTGCACATCAGGCGAAAGCTATCCTGAAGTTTGATCTTTATGATGAGTTACCGAATATGAATGTCAATGCATATGTGATCGGTGCAGAAAAAGACAGGATCGTCCCGTATGAAGAAAGTTTAAGGATGGCTGAAAAGCTGAAATGTGAATCCTATATTTATGAAAATTACGGACACGGGGCATATGATGAAGCAAAGGATTTCAATCAAAGAGTGCTGTCTGTATTCAGAGGAGAAAGCAGATGAATGAATTCAGGGATAAGATAGTTGTGATCACAGGCGGAGCACAGGGAATCGGCCGCTGCATCAGAGAAGAATTTGAAAAGAAAGGCGCGGTATGCGAAGTGATCGACATTCAGGAAGGCGATCATTATCAGGGTGATCTCTCCGATCAGAAAACCCTTGAAGCATTCGCATCCTATGTGATTGAAAAGCATGGAAAGATTGATTATCTTATCAACAATGCGCTGCCGCTCATGAAGGGAATCGATGAATGTTCCTATGAAGAGTTTCAATATGCACTTGCTGTCGGGGTGACCGCACCGTTTTATCTTTCCAAACTGTTTGCACCTTATTTTGAGTCAGGCGGGGCCATTGTGAATATTTCTTCTTCACGTGACCGCATGTCGCAACCGCAGACCGAAAGCTATACAGCCGCAAAAGGCGGTATTGCCGCATTGACACATGCTCTGGCTGTCAGCTTCTCATCGAAAATCCGTGTCAATTCCGTTTCGCCGGGCTGGATCGATACCTCATACAGAGTCTATGAAGGAGCAGATGCTTCGCAGCACCCGGCCGGCAGGGTGGGCAATCCGCTTGATATTGCAAACACGGTGCTCTTTTTATGCAGTGAGAAGGCGGGTTTTATTACCGGCGAAAACATCACCGTTGACGGCGGTATGACAAAACTGATGATCTATCATAATGATGATGGATGGACAAAAGAAGACTGAATCTGAAGGAAGCTGAAAAACAGTTTCCTTTTTTCTTTACATTGGGGAAGCAAAAGAGTAATCTTGTTATCTGTAAACCAAAAATAGCGAAATCGGTTTACGGAGGTTACGTATTATGAAATTGACAGTCAGACAGATGACGCTGATCGCTCTGAATGCAGCGGTGATTTCGGTGCTTGCGCCGATTGCAATACCGCTTGCCGGCCAGGTGCCGATTTCTCTGGCAACTCTTGCCGTGATGATTTCGGCAGCTGTTTTCGGAAAGTGGACAGGTGCGGCAGCGAGCGCACTGTATATTGTTCTCGGTATTCTCGGCATGCCGGTATTTGCCGGATTCTCTTCCGGTGCTGCGGTTGCCTTCGGGCTTTCGGGAGGCTATATTTTCGGCTACATCGCACTTGCTTATTTCACGGGTCTTTTCGCTGAAAAAGCAGCTGATCACACAGGCAGAGAGCTTTATGCACTTTTAATTGCCGGAATGGTGATCGGAACCGTTGTTCTTTATGCAATCGGTACAGTCTGGTTCATGAAGTTTACCGGCATGACTCTGGCTGCTTCACTTGGTGCCTGCGTCTTTCCGTTTATTCCCGGTGACTGCATCAAGATGGCAGTTGTGTGCCTGCTCTACGGCCGGCTGAAACCCCTGGCTTCAAAAGTGCTGAAAGAAAAAAGGTGAATCACCAGTCTTTGACTGAGATTTCACCTGATTGCAGTATCTGGATACTTCCGTCTTCTTTTTCAATCAGCAGGTTGCCCTCATCATTGATCCCTTTTGCGATTCCGTGATAGCCGACATTGTTGATGGTGTAAAGGATTTCCTTTCCCAGGATCACCGAGTATCTGCGGTACTGTTCCATCAGGCTCAGATCATCCAGATGATCCATCCAGTAGAGCAGTTCATTTCTGAGTTCTGCAGCAAGTGCATTTCTCGAAAGAGCTTCGCTGTTCAGAGAGTCCGCAATTCCGTCGAGTTCTTCGGGGAATTTCATCGGTCTCACATTGATGCCGATGCCGATGATGACAGCGCTGATCGTTCCGCTTTCAAAGTCACTGATCGCTTCGCATAAGATGCCGGCGATCTTTTTCTTTTGAATGAAAAGATCATTGACCCACTTGATGCCGGGGGTCAGACCTGAAGTTTTCTCGATCGCATGGACCGCAGAGACGGCTGCGGCAGGGGTGATTCTTGAAATATACTGTGTGCTTTTGGGATGCACGATCAATGAGAAGTAAAGACCGAGATTCTTCGGGGAGTAGAATGTATGTCCCTGTCGGCCGCGGCCGGCGCTCTGATGATTGGCGACGATCAGTGTTCCGTGAGGCGCATTCTGCGCGGTCAGAATTCTTGCGTAGTTGTTTGTGGAATCGATTGTTTCAAAAACATAGACCGGCGCATCGGTATCTTTTGAAAGTGAATGGATGGCTTCTGAAGACAGAAAGTCATTGGATGCGCTGAAACAGTATCCTTTTGAAGGGGATGAGATGATATCAAAGCCATCATCCTTGAGCACGCTGACAGCCTTCCATACGGCTGCTCTGCTCACATTGAACTTTTTCGCCAGTTCTTCACCGCTTGTATATTCACCCGGATTGCGTGTGAAATACTTCAGCAATTCATCTTTCAGTGCCATAAAAACCTCTTTTCGCTGTCTTAATGTTAAATCGAACTGTATCCAAAGACAAGTTTCTGATCAGCCTTCAAAAACAGATGCTTTTATGATTAAATGTTCATGTTACGGAGGTGGATATGATCAACCCAGAGCTTCAGAAGGTATGTGATGATTTTATCGATTACAGAGAACTTTTAAGGGAAACGAATATTTTTTCGACAACAAGGTCCATAAATTATCCGCTTTGTGCATATATCTGTATGATCCGCAAACAGGAACCCAATACAGAGATAATCAGTTTATGCAAACAGATTATTCATGAATCCTACGGTATATTCAACAATTTCCGCGGATACAGTGAAAAGACACTGACGGTACTGCTCTCATGCGAAAGCGATCCGGGAAGAGTCAATGATTTATGCAGGATTGCATATTCTGAGCTGCGTGCTTTATTCCACGCAAGCGACTTTCTGCCGATTCTTGCATACTATATGGCAACAACCATGCCGCCGGAAAAATACAGAAGCTTTGCGGAAGGAACCAAGGCACTTCATGAGCTGTTCAATGACAGCCATCCCTGGCTGACCGGGGATGAAGATACGATTTTCAACGGCCTTCTGCATGCGACCGGCAGAAATCATGAAGAGATTGTCGAAGAAACAGAAATGATCTGGCGGATGCTGAAGGATGATTTCTGGTTTCATAAGAATGCTTTGCAGACAGCTGCTCATGCAATGACATTGTGTCCGGGCGATCCGGCGCTCAAAGCAGGAAGATTCCATTCACTTTTCTCCATGCTGGAATCGGAAGGAATTTCCTACAGCAAGGATTTTGAAATCGTACCGCTTGCGGTTCTGGCAAATATCGGAATCGAACCTACGCAGATTGTAGCGGATTTCCTGGAATGTGAAGCATACCTCAAGGAAAACGGAAAATACGGCTTCTGGACCGGCTACTCAACAAGAACCAGATACATGCACGCCGTTCTTGTGCTTTCTGTTTATTATCAGGTTGCCAGCAACGAACTGACAGCCGCATTCATCGTATCTGTTCTGATTGAGATCATCCGGGAGGCTCAGGCGCAGGCCGCAGCTTCAGCCACATAATCATCAACGGCACGTTTTTCACCATACTGCAAAGAAGGAGAGAAATCTCCTTTTTGTCTGCATTCTCATTTATAATGAATTTGTTCAGGGAGAAAGGCGGTATGGCAGGTTCAAAGAAGAAAACATATGAAGATGAATCACAGGTCTTTACGACTGCCGAGTTTATTGAAAGCCTGCAGAAGATCAATCCGGACTATGGTGAACGGAAAGCATACCGCACCCTTGAAAATCTGCAGAAAAGAGGAAGAATCACCAAGGTTTCCAGAGGTCATTACACCTTCAAGATCACAAAGCAGGTCTATACATACAAGCCTGACCGCTTTCTGAAATCCATCATACGGAAAATTGAAAAGCAGGTACCGGAATGTGATTTTCAGATCTGGCAGCTCTCTCAGTTCAATGAATTTCTGAGCAGAGAGCTTTCCTACAATGCCGTATTTGTCGAGGTACAGCATGGCTATGAAGAGTGTGTCAGCGATCTTCTGCGCTCGGAGAGTCAGCTGGTATTGAGATCGCCCTCAGCCGCATCGTTTCACCGCTACCGCACGGACAATGTGATTGTCGTCAAGCGGCTTTATTCCGACTGTCCGGGGCCTCAGGAAGGGACGCATTTATGCGCACTGGAAAAGCTGATTGTTGATCTCTTTTCCACAAAGCTGACCGGCAGTCTGATTGAACGAAACAGATATGAAGAAATCCTCGAAGATGCCTTCAGCAGATGTGCGATCAACGAGAAGGCGCTCTTCCGCTATGCAAGACGGAGAAGCCTTGAAAAGGAAATCCGCAGATTCATCGATGAAGAAACACTGATCCATCTGATGATCTGATGTGAAACCAATGCCGGGGAATATAGTCCTTCGGCATTTTTGTATGCCTGAAACCGGAAGGAACAAACCGGATATTCAGTTTCTGAATAGGTTTGTATAAATAATAAGCATTTGCATCTGTAGATAAATACAAGTATTTTTGAAACGGACAGAAAAACGGAGGTGCAAAATGAGACTTGTTGAAAATCAGAAACTGGATGAAGAAAGAGCACTGTATGGAGAAGACGGCTTAAAAGTCATCAATTGCGAGTTTGACGGACCTGCGGACGGGGAAAGCGCATTGAAGGAAGGCCGCAATATAGAAGTCAGAAATTCATATTTCAATCTGCGCTATCCTTTCTGGCATGATGAGAATCTGCTCATTGAAAACAGCTCAATGAGTGAAAACTGCAGAGCTGCTTTATGGTATTCGGAGAAGATCAGAATCAAAGATTCAAAGCTTCACGGCATCAAGGCGTTGCGTGAGTGCGCCGATGTGTCCATTGAAAACAGCGATATCATTTCTGCTGAATTCGGCTGGAGCACAAGAGGCATAGAGATGAAGCATACGGAAGTGACATCCGAATACTTCATGATGAGGTCCGATCATCTTAATTTTGATGATGTTACCCTGCATGGAAAATATTCGTTTCAGTATATTACGGATTCCGTCTTTGAAAACTGTCATTTCGATACCAAGGATGCTTTCTGGCATGCGGAAAATGTCGTGATCAGAAACAGTGTGATCAAGGGTGAATATCTTGCCTGGTACTGTAAAAATGTGACATTTGAAAACTGCACGCTGATCGGGACACAGCCCTTATGCTATTGCAAAGGACTGAAGCTGATCAACTGCACAATGATCGATACCGATCTTGCCTTTGAAAAATCAGAAGTCGAAGCGACCGTAAACAATGTTGTGGAATCCATCAAAAATCCTGCATCGGGAGTGATTCATGTCAAAGGCGTCAATGAAATCATCATGGATGATCCGAAGGCAGAAGGAAAGATCATCATCGAAGAATAAGCTGAGTGAAAATGAAAATCCGGAGCGATCCGGATTTTTACTTTGCAAGGATGATGATTATGCGGCGATGCCGAACTGCTCATGCAGAATCCATTTGCCGCTTTCTGTTTCAAAGATATTCTTTTCAGCTGCGAGGATTCCTTTATAGCGGACTTCGCTTTCGTAAAGATTCACAAGGAAATCTGCTTCAATCAGGATCCGGCAGTCAATGCCGTCAACATTTGTATATGTATGGTGTCTGCCGACAAGGTATGCGATCCTTTCAATCTCTGCATCCGTATATCCGCCGACTTCATTCAGCAGTCTTCTGCATTCATCGGGACCGAGTTCTTCCTGATAGGGGCCGGCCTCCGAACCGTATTTTTCGATTGCATTTTTAATGCCGATATCATGAACAAGAGCGGCTGCCTCGATGATGAAGGATGTTTCTTCATCAACCTTCTCCATCTCTGCAATCAGAGATGCAAATTCATGAACTTTGAGAAAATGCTGGATGCGTTTGGGACATCCGCTGTCATAACGAATCATCGCTTCTGCGGTTCTGGTTAATCTTATGTCTTTCATTTTCTGCTCCGTATTTCACAGAAGATTATATCTTTCTGCCTGATAAAAAGGACAGAACTTACATCAGAATTTCTGAAATTTCACTTTGAAATTTTGAAAACAAAACATTAAAATAACTGAGCTGAGCAGCAAACAGATGCGTAAGTCCGGGCGGACATACGCATTTTTTGTTTCTCGGCTTTATTTTTTTGGAGGTTTTATGAATCACAATTTTGCTCTTGAAACAGAACCGCTGGGAAAGCTTATGAGAAAATTCTCTGTTCCCTGCGTCATTTCATTGCTTGTCGGCGCTCTTTACAACATCGTCGATCAGATTTTCATTGCCAATGCTTCATACCTGGGTTCATATGGCAACGCGGCCAATACAGCTGTCTTTCCGCTCACGGTGGCGGCTCTTGCACTCGCTTTGATGATCGGGGACGGATGCAGTACATTTCTTTCGCTGTCGCTCGGGGCGAATAAGACAGATGATGCAAAGAGGGCGGCGGAAAGTGCAGTCTTTGTATCAGTGATCGGTTCGCTTGTTCTGATGATCATCTATCTGATTTTCAGTGATTCGATCATCCGGTTTTTCGGCGGAAATGTCAATGAACAGACATATGCATTTGCAAAGGAGTATTTCTTTTACATTACCGCCGGTCTGCCGTTCTACATGTTCGGGCAGGGTCTGAATCCTCTGATCAGAGCGGACGGATCACCGAAATATGCAATGTTCGCTACGCTGGCCGGAGCCCTGACAAATGTGATCCTTGATCCTGTGCTCATTTATGCCGTTCCATGGGGAATGAAAGGAGCAGCCATCGCAACCGTCGCCGGTCAATTGGTTACGGCTGTTCTGACCCTTCGGTATCTGATGAATATGAATACGGTGCATCTGACACTTTCTGATCTGAAAATTGATCCTGAAATCATGAAACAGTATGTGCCGCTGGGCATTACGAGCTTTCTGTCGCAGATTTCACTTGTCGCTTCGATGGCTGCCGTCAACAGCATGGTCATGAAATACAGCATTCTTGATCCGCTTTTCGGAAATCCTGAATATACGCAGATTCCGATGGCTGTGATCGGAATTGTCATGAAGTTTTTCCAGATTGTGATTTCTGCGGTTGTCGGCACGGCAGCCGGCTGTGCACCGGTTGCCGCATATAACACCGGTGCCGGAAAGAATCAGAGAGTGAAAGATCTGTTTGTGCTGCTTCTGAAAACGGAAGCGGCAATCGGTTTCTGTGCTCTTGTGATTGCGGAAGCTTTTCCGCGTACGCTGATCAGCCTTTTCGGAGCATCCAATGAAAGTGTATTCTATACAGAATTTGCTGTGAAAACTTTCCGGATTTATCTGTCGATGATTGTATTGGCATGCATCAACAAGGCATCTTTCATCTATCTGCAGGCGCTTGGCAGAGCTTTTCTTTCGACCATGCTGTCAATGGTGAGAGAAGTTGTTCTCGGTGTTGCGCTGCCGGTAATTCTGCCTTTGGTTTACGGGCTTGACGGCATTCTGTTTTCGATGCCTGCGGCTGATCTGATCACGTTTGCCTTGACAGTCATCGTGATTCTGTATATTTTCAGCCTGCTTGAAAAAAACGCGCAGGAACGCTTCAGCATGCACTCTGCCTGAAACAAAAAAGTCATGCATGTAAGTAAATCGATTGTGCAACAAAAATTGAAAGCATAAAATATACACCAAAAGAAGGGAAAGAATGAAGTATGAAGATCGGCTTTCAGGGCAGACACGGCACATTCAGTGAAATCGCAGCACTCTCTTATTTCAGCACTCAGGAGATTGAACCGTGCGGATATCCGAATTTTAAACTGATTCTCGAAGATGTGCAGAACGGTGTTCTTGATTATGCACTTCTGCCGGTGGAAAACACAACAACCGGCATCATCTCGCGCACATATGATCTTTTATGTCACTATGACATTCATGTCATCGGTGAAATCGATATTCCGATTCATGAAGATCTGATTGTTGTACCCGGCACAAAGATCGAAGAGATCAGCGAAGTGTACAGCCATCCGGAAGCACTTCTGCAGTGCAGCGGCTTCTTCGCAGAACATCCTGAAATCAAATCAATGTCTTTCCAGGATACGGCCAGAAGCGTTGAATATATCAGAGACTGCAATGACCGCTCAAAAGCGGCGCTTGGCAGCTGGAGAGCAAGGGAATACTATGGCATGGAGTCATTGATCAGAAATGTTCAGGACAATGATCTCAACATGACCCGTTTCTTTGCGGTCAGTGCGAAAAAAGAAGTTGCGGCAGATGCCGACAAGATTTCAATGATGATTGTTCTGAAACATGAGCCGGGTACTTTGTACCGTGCCCTTGGAATTCTCAATGATCAGAAGATCAACATCCTCAAGCTTGAATCAAGACCGATCCGCGGCAGGGTTTTTGAATATATGTTCTACATCGATTTTTCCGGCAATATGAATGATGAAAATGTGGAAAAAGCGGTCAGAGCGCTGCAGGAATCAAGCGAAGAATCAAAGCTGATGGGATGCTATAAAGCAGCGGTTCCGTTTCATCAGGAAAAAGCAATCTGAAATGATGCGGATTGCTGTATAATCTCTGCGTCGGAAAGAAGGGATGCTCAATGAATCTTGACAAACTGTTTCAGCTGCAGTTCATGATGTTTGCGGAAATGTGTGCCGGCTATCTTCTGTGCAGATTTCATATTCTGAAGCCATCCGACCGTTCGGTGCTCTCAAAGGCAGTCATCAATCTGTTTCTGCCGGCCAATATCATCAATGCATTCAGCCTTGAATTAAACAGTGAGATTCTTGAAGATTTTGTGCAGATTCTGCTTGTTTCATCTTTCATACAGATTCTGTGCATGGTTCTGGCGCATGTCTTATACAATCGCACAGACCCTGAAAAAAAGAAGATTCTTCAATATTCGACGGTCTGTTCAAATGCAGGTTTTCTCGGCAATGCGGTTGCCGAAGGCGTATACGGTCAATTGGGAATGCTGTACGGTCAGATCTATCTGATCCCTTTGAGAATCGTCATGTTTTCGGCAGGCGTTTCCTATTTCCAGGGAGCATCTGATTTCAAAATCGCAGTCCGCAAAATCATGACCCATCCCTGCATTATTGCCCTCATCATCGGTCTCTTCCGGATGGGACTGAATGTGAGTCTGCCTGAAGCAGTGACCGCCACATTGAGTTCGCTTGGCAGATGTTCGACACCGCTGATCATGGTGTTTCTGGGAATGATCCTTGCCGAATATGGCTTTTCGACAATGCTCAGCAGAACGAATCTTCTGTTTGCGCTTGTCCGTCTTGTCCTCATACCGGCAGCTGTATTTGCGGTATGTCTCTTCTTTCATATCGAACCGATGATCACCGGACTTTCCGTACTGTTATGCGCAATGCCGGCGGGAACGACATCAGCCGTATTTGCCGAGCAGTATCACTCCGATGTGCGCTTTGCGGCAGATGTGGTGGTGTTAAGCACAATTCTTTCAATCGCTGTATTGCCTTTATGGGCATGGATTCTCAGTACTGTTTAAGATTCAGCTGTCACTCTGACAGCTGTTTTTGTTATGAAAATCAAAGTGAAGAAAAAGCGCGGCCGGCAGACCGCACTTATTGGTTGATGATGAATTGCATATGTTCTTTGCGATGATCTTCCGAATGAGCTTCGGCCCATTTTCTGATCACATTGCAAACGGCTCTGGCAAAGTGCAGGTGATTTTCCTGATCAAGATGCACGCCGTCTGTTTCGGAGACATGGGCATAGAGACTGCTGTCAAGAAAGAGGATGTGATGTTCTTCGGCAATCTTCTGATATTCATATGCAAGTTTTTGAGAAACCTGCACAGAGCGGATATCGAAGTCGCTGCCAAAGGGACCTGACGGGGCAGCCTTGCTTAAATGAGGAGGGCTGATCAGCAGGATTTCAGGGATATACCCTTGTTTTTCTCTGAAGAATTCTTCTGCGTCTCTGATCAGATGAGAGACAGTTTCGGCAATCATTTTTTCATCTCTCATGAAATCTTTTTTGAGATCATTGGTACCGAGCATGATGATCAGAAAATCTACCGGCCTGTGGGTGCTGAGACTTGCACATAAGTAGGCATTGCCGCTTTTCCAGGATTCATAATTGCGGGCAAGGTCTGCCGTCCGTCCGCTCAGTCCTTCTTCAATGACCGTAAAGGAATCGCCGAGAAGACTCTGCAGTTTCATCGGCCATCTGATCGTGCTTCCGTATCTGCGGCCGCTGCCTGCCGGTACATAGCCATAGGTATTGGAATCCCCGTAGCAGAGGATGCGTATTGTGTCATTCATATGTTTTGCCTCAGCTTATTTTTTTTCAAAGCTCATGATTTCGCCATCCTCAGGTACAAGGATATTGGAAATGTGTTCTTTCTCGATGTATGAGCGGATATCATTTCTTGAAACGGTCGCATGATTCACATTGTCCATGTGGCTGGCAATGATGACTGAATCCTTCGCAAAGGAAGCTGTTTTTGCGGCTTCTTTATCATCCATGATCAGTCTGCCCCGTGGTGTCGCTGCCCCACAGCAATTGACGACAATGACTTCCGGTTTATATGCATTGATCGTTTCTTCAACGCCGTCATAGTATACGGTATCTCCGGCAATATAAAGCATCGGTTCATTGTCTGCTTCAATGACATAGCCGCTTGTCTTTCCCATTCTCTTTGCACAATCTTCATTGTCGCCATGGATGCAGTCGACTCTGTGAACGGAGAGATTCCCGATTGTGAGCTCATCATTTTCAAATGTGATCACTTCCGTAAATCCCATTGTTTTCAGTTCATTCACATCATCCTCATTCTGCACAACCATTCTGAGATCTTTCGGAAGATAGTCCGGTGTGAAATGATCGGGATGAAGATGGGTGATCAGACAGAAGTCAACGCCGTTCAGTACTTCATCTATGCTGAAGGGAAGATCGCACAGCGGGCTTTTGATGCCTGCCATTTCCGGTATCACTGTTCTTGCCGAAAAACCTGTATTTTTCTCAATCAGCCAGGGATCGATCAGAAATGTATACGGTTCATAAGTGATTTTGATTGTCGCATTGCGGATTTGCTGGATGTTCATATCAGACTTTCCTTTCAGCCTTTTTGAATACAAGTGCCTGGTAAGGTCTGAGCTTTGCCCGCAGTCCTTTCTGATTCAGGCTGTCATAATTGTTGATCAGCACTTCTGCATCTTCAAGCCACTCGGGCAGGATGCAGGATGCGTCATGTCTGCTGAAATTGGCAATCACAAAGAGACGTTCATTCTCATATGATCTTGAATAGGCGATGAAGCGTCTGCTGTTATGACCGTATTCTTCCGTTCTGCCATAGATGGCGGTCTCTTCGCTCTTCTTGATGACGAGCAGCTTCTGATAGAAGCGGTAAATGGATTTTTCACTGCTCAGATCTGCTTCAACATTGATCTTTGTATAATCGGGATTGACGCACTGCCATGGCTCATGGCCTTCATTGAAACCGCCGTTGACACTGTCATTCCATGCCATCGGAACTCTTGCATGATCTCTTGCACCGTATTTGATGAACATGAAGGCAAGCTTTTTCGGCATTTTGTAGCTGCACATCAGATCATAGACAAAATGGCTGACAGGATCTTTGAGCTCATCCATATTTCTGAAATCGGTATTTGTGAGGCCGACTTCCTGCCCCATATAGATAAACGGTGTTCCGAATCCCATAAATGTGATTGTTGCAAGCATGGTTGCGGCTTCATAGCGGTAATTCTTTGTGTCAATGGAGAATCTGTTGACGCATCTCGGGTTGTCGTGGTTTTCAAGTACGAGGGTATTCCATGCGTCCGCATAATTTGCTTTCTGCGGTTTGAACAGTCCGTCCTTGAACTGAATCAGATCGAAGGGCTTTTTAAAGAATTTCTTGCCGGCGATGTTGTCTGAGTCCAGATGATCAAAGCTGAAGATTGTATCGAGTTCATGATTTGATTCCCTGACATATTCATGGGCTGCTTCTTCGGACGGGTGGAAGGATTCTCCGACCGTGAAGGTGTCATAAAGAGAAAGTGCCTTTTCATTCAGCTCCTTCAGGAACTCATGCATGCGGGGACCGTCGACATAATACTGTGCGCCTTTCTGATATGTCTTCTTCTGGAAATCATCCTGAACCGGATATGTTTTGGAGAACATATTGAAGACATCGAAACGGAAACCGTCCACGCCTTTTTCAAGCCAGAAGTTCAGGATATTGATGATCTCTTCTCTGACTTTCGGATTCTCCCAGTTGAGATCAGCCTGTTCTTTGCAGAAAAGATGCAGATAGAATTCATCGGTATCGCTGATTCTCTCCCATGCACTTCCTGTAAATGTGGATGCCCAGTTGCTCGGCGGCAGGAGTCTGCCGTCTTCGTATTTTCCTTTGCGGATGATGTAGTAATCCCGATAGGGGGAATTCTTATCGGCAATCGCTTCTTTGAACCAGGGGTGTTCGGTTGAAGTATGGTTGATGACCATATCCATGATGACCTTGAGTTTTCTTGCATGGCATTCGGCAAGCAATGTATCAAAGTCTTCCATTGTTCCGAATTTGGGATCGATTGCATAATAATCGCTGATGTCGTAGCCGTAGTCATAATCCGGCGACACATAAAGAGGGGAGAACCAGATCGCAGTCGCGCCGAGATCTTTGATGTAGTCAAGTCTGGAAATGATGCCTTTGATGTCGCCCCAGCCGTCATTGTCTGAATCTTTGAAGCTGAAAGGGTAGACCTGATAAACAACAGCCGTTTTATACCATTCTGTTTTCATTTGATGATCCTTTCATGAATGATGAATACCATATTGATTGTTTTTATTTTAACGCGAACATTAAATTGTTGACAACTCATCCCTCTGGCGGCGCTATAATGATCAGGTATCCTTTGAGGATCAATACAGCAGAAAGGCGCACACAGCTGCCCTCAGGCAGACAGAATACTACATATGAAAGAAGTACTCAGATTTCTGAAATTCACATTTTTCTCCGTCAGTGCAGGACTCATCGAGATCCTCACATTCACACTGCTCAATGAAATTGTCCATGCGCCTTATTGGCTCAGTTATCTCTGCGGTCTTGTGCTTTCGGTCGTCTGGAATTTCACACTCAACCGGAAGTTCACCTTCCAGTCTGCGGGCAATATTCCTGAGGCGATGATGAAGGTTGCACTCTTCTATCTGATTTTCACGCCTGCATCAACCTGGCTGGAGCACTTCATGACCGGGACGCTTGGGTTCAATGAATATCTTGCAACAGCCATCAACATGATTCTGAACTTTGTAAGTGAGTTCTTCTATCAGCGTTATTACGTGTTTGGCTCAACGATCGATACCGGCGCAAAGAAAGACTGAAAAGACTGAAAAATGCATGCACACCTGCATGCATTTTCTGTCGGTTGTCATTCTGATTTTGAACTGTCTTCTTTGTAGATTGTCTTGAAATCATTCTTCATGGAGACGGTCTCAAGGCCGATCTTGTCACAGTCTTTTTTGAATTTCTCTGCTGTTTCAAGACTGCCGTAATCACGCTCGAGATCATCGCATAACAGCATATATCCCTTGCCGCCGTGATCCACCGTATATTCACCCATGGCAAGATCGCCTGAGCTGTTGCCGAAGACAAGAATCGGAGTTTTGCCGATTTCATTGATGATGGAGAAGACCTTGTTTGTCTTCTGGTTCTTGATCACAAGGTTTCCTTCCATCAATACTTCGTCTTCTTTTGTGAATGTATAGCTCTTCGGATTTTTGGATCCCTGGTTGGTGGCTTTGAATGAGAAGGTGCTGCCGATGATCTGATGGGAAGGGATGGCTTCATCCAGAACTCCGTCAATCAGTTCACGGACCATGGTGCGCTCGCTGCCGCTTGAAATAAATACCGTGAAGTCCTTTTCGTCGAGATACTGAACAAGGGCTACCATCGGTAGATAGAATCCTTCGGCAAAGGTCATATTGTCAAATCCGACAGTGTTTTCCTTCATGAAATCCTGAATATATTTCCGGTAGTCTTCATAGCTCATATTCTTGAAGAGCTCTGCCGTACACTGGGCAGTGGAAAGATCGGATTCAGGTTCAGGCTGGTGATTGAGGAAGGCTTTTTCCATCTCTTCGGCATACTTTCTGATTTCTTCACTCGGCGTGCAGGTTTCATCATGCAGGGCACGGTGAACAAAGATCCATGTATCGAAGTAAGTGGGAAACAGCTCTCCGTATAATGTTCCGTCAAAATCAAAGACGGCAATTCTGTCTTCTTCGGAAACGAAGTTTTCCGAAGTTTCATCGGTGACGCTGTTCACATAATCGATGATCGAAGCCATGACGGCTGAATCTTCATTCCAGTACGCGATGGTATCTTTGACTTCTTCTGTAATCTCTCCGGGTTCATTGGAACCAGGCTGCGTCATCTTCGGGATTGCAAAGCTCATGATCAAAGCGATCAGTACAATTGCAATCACCCATATTGTTTTTTTAGACATTGCTGATAATCCTTTCCTTGTAAGGCACGGGTATCCGGCTGATATAAAAAATATATCACAGAATTCAACGATGTAAGAGCGCTCTCTCTTTTCTCTGTCTTTCGGCTGTGTAAATATTCAAAAGTTCTTAAGTAGACAGATATAGTTCGGTTTTATCCATGTTTTTGACATATTTTGGGTGCTACAATGAGGGCAAAGATCGAGGTGAATACAATGTTTGAAAAAATGAATGAACAGCTCGCATCATACGGTGTCGTACCGGTCGTCGTCCTCAACGACACAAAAGATGCAAAACCTTTGGCAGAAGCACTTGTTGAAGGCGGACTCGCAGTCGCAGAAGTCACATTCCGTACAGATGCAGCAGAAGAATCAATCCGCATCATGGCAGAAGCATATCCTGAAATGCTCGTAGGCGCAGGAACAGTTCTCACAACAGAACAGGTTGACAGAGCAGTCAAGGCAGGCGCTAAGTTCATCGTTTCTCCCGGATTTGATCCGGAAATCGTTGACTACTGCATCGAGAAGAATATCCCGGTATATCCCGGAACAATCACACCGAGTGAAGTTGCACAGGCAGTCAAGAGAGGTCTCACAATCTGCAAGTTCTTCCCGGCTGAACAGTTCGGCGGCGTCAGCACAATCAAGGCTCTGGCAGCTCCGTACACAATGGTCAAGTTCATGCCGACAGGCGGTGTCAGCCTGAAGAACCTCAGGGACTATCTCGAATGTGACAAGATCGCAGCCTGCGGCGGCACATGGATGGTCAAGGGCAACCTGATCAAGGAAGGCAGATTCGATGAAATCAAGCAGATGACAAAAGAAGCTGCTGCAATGGTCAAGGAGATCAGAGGTTAATTATGAAGCTCGAGTTAAAGCCCGAAGGAACATATACATTTGACGCGGTCAGCCTCGGCGAAGTTATGCTGAGACTTGATCCGGGAGAAGGAAGAATCAGAACAACCCGTTCATTCAGAGCATGGGAAGGCGGCGGAGAATACAACGTTGTCCGCGGACTCAGAAAATGCTTCGGAATGAAGACAGCTGTCATCACAGCTTTCGCTGACAATGAAGTCGGCCGTCTGATGGAAGATTTCATCTGCCAGGGCGGTGTTGATACATCCCTCATCAAATGGATGAAGACAGACGGAATCGGCAGAGTCTGCCGTAACGGTATCAACTTCACAGAGCGCGGATTCGGTATCCGCGGTGCAGTCGGCTGCAGCGACCGTGCAAATACAGCAATCTCCAAGGCAACAGCCAAGGATTTCGACTTTGAATATATTTTCGGAACACTCGGTGTCCGCTGGCTCCATACAGGCGGCATCTACGCAGCTCTTTCCGAAGAAGCAAGCGAAACTGTCATTGAAGCAATCAAGACAGCGAAGAAGTACGGAACACTTGTTTCCTATGACCTCAACTACCGTCCTTCCATGTGGAGTGCAATCGGCGGCAAGGAAAAGGCTCAGCAGGTTAACAAGGAAATCGCCAAGTACGTCGATGTCATGATCGGCAACGAAGAAGACTTCACAGCATGCCTGGGCTTCGAGATTGAAGGCAACGATGAAAACCTCAAGGAACTCAACCTTGACGGCTACAAGAAGATGCTCAACGAAGCAGTCAAGACATATCCGAACTGGAAGGCAGTCGCTACAACACTGCGTACTGTCAAGACAGCTACAGTCAATGACTGGAAGGCTATGTGCTATGCAGACGGTGAAATCTTCATGTCCAAGAGCTATGACGGACTTGAGATTCTTGACAGAGTCGGCGGCGGAGATTCCTTCGCATCCGGTCTTGTCTACGGTCTTATGACAACAGCTGATCCTGAAATCGCTGTCAACTATGGTGCAGCTCATGGCGCACTCGCTATGACAACACCCGGTGATACTTCAATGGCCAACAAGAAGGAAGTTGAAGCAATCATGGGCGGTGCAGGCGCACGTGTTCAGCGTTAATTTCAAACAGATCACGTATTCAAAAAGAGCTTTGAAAAGCTCTTTTTTTGGTGTGGCCCGGCAGCTGAAATCATTTCATCAGCAAACAGCTTTATTTTTCGAAATGACTTCTTTGACTTTTTCGGCTGACACATTGAATTGTTCAGTGATGATATCGAATATTGTCTGATCATCAAATCCATGCTTCTTCATCGTCTCTATTCCATTTAAAATTCCTGTTTCAGTTGCCTGATCAATTCCCTGCTCAATTCCTTTTTTGACGGCTTCTTCGTAAATTTCCTCTAACTGCTCGTCCACCTCGTCTTTGATGTAATCTGCCAGCTTCATAAACGTTCTTCTTTCGGCTTCATCATACTTCAGAGCGGCGACGCTGTCATCAATCATCTGAACAAGTTTTCCTTCAGCTGCGTGCCCGTTGATGTATGTGAAAAAAGATTTCAGTTCATCACTGATTTCCCCATGATGTCCTTTCGAATTCAGAAGAATCAGTCTCTGTCCGTTTGCCGTGAGAGTTTTTGAAGTATACCGGTCGCGCATTTCATAACCATAGATGTAAGAACCGGTTCCGATCGGATCAAAACAGCAGACTGCGATCTGAATCACATCGGGAAGTTTGTCGTATGCATCTCCCGGATCCAGTTTCAATACGTCATATTCACTTCTGTATTGGCGAAGTCTTCTGATGAAGGTGCCCTGCGGCCGTACCTGCATTTCAATCATGACCGTTCTGCCGTCAGCCAGAACCGCTTTGATATCAAGATATACAAGCTTGCTTAACCCTGAAGGCTCCTGACGTTGTTCTTTGTTGATGTAGGTGATTTCAGTGACATGAAGATCAGGTGCTGCTTCATTGATCAGGCGGATTGCAATTTCCGGATGCTTCTGAAGAACCGTACCGAAGAAATATCTGTTGGTGAAGTTGCCGTTTTTCCATCTGTCTTCAGCAGATTGATTTGTTCCCTTTTCAGGGAAAATAATCTGATAAGCCATAAAGCCTCCCTGTTAAAATCAAGTGTTTTTTCTCACTTAGTATATTTATTCAGGGAAGGCTTTCAGATTCCTCAGAATTTTTCGGATTTCTGTATCAAAAAAAGCTGCCACGCTTCAGATTCTGAAGTTCACAACAGCTTTTTGGATATCATAATTTGCTTATGCATTTTCAGACTGAATCGTACGATGCAGAAGATACAGTGCAAAGATTGCCGCAAGGCCTTCACCGACTGGTAATGCACAGGCCAGTCCGGTTTCACCGAACAGACGGTCCAGTATAAACATCATCGGAATATACATCAGCAATTCTCTGACAAATGCGTGCAGAAGAGTTTCTTTTCCTTTTCCCATTGCCTGCATGCAGTAGGAGGTGTGGTAGTTGAGCAGCTGAACAGGGGAAGCCAGGCATCTGATCCTTAAGAAGAGGGCTGCATAGCCGATTGTTTTCAGAGCTGTCTCAGCATCGCTACCTTTTGTACTTAAGAACAATTTAGCGGCATCATTTGCAAAGATCTGAAAGAAGATGATGCTGAGGAACGAAATGATGAGTCCTGACAATCTTGCCGTATTGATTGTATCCTTCATTCTTTTCCGGTTGCCGGAAGAGTAGTTGTAAGCGACGATCGGCAGCATTCCCTGACAGATGCCGATATTGATTGCGTTGGGAATGCGTTCCACCTTCATGACAATGCCCATGCCGGCAAGTACGAGATCGCTGTGGGAAGAAGCGATGATATTGACACAGATATTGGCAAGATCGAATAATCCTGTCAGCAGGGCCGAAGGAACGCCGACCGTAAAGACTGCCCTGATGTTATCGGAGCTGATTTTTCCGGCATCGGTGAATCTGTATGAAAGGGGAGCTTCCTTTTTCGCATTCATAAATGCATAGAGCAGATACAGACAGGAAATGACATTTGAGATCGTTGTGGCAATCGCTGCACCGGTGACCTCATTGCCTTTCGGCAGTATGACAAACATGAAGAGCGGATCAAGGAAGCAGTTCAGAATTCCTCCCATGGAAAGACCGAAGCTTGCTTTGGATGAAAAGCCGGTATTTCTTAAAAGATGGGCAAGTGCCTGGGAAAGGATGGAAGGAAGTGAACCGAGCACGATGACAATCAGTGCATAGTTATGGGCATAGCCGATCGTTGCATCGGATGCACCAAGGGTTCTTAGCAGCGGGTCAAGAAAGATGAACACAAGCAGCGAATAGAGCAGAGCGATGCAGATTGCACCATAGAAGCTGAAGGCACTGACGCATTTTGCATCATTCTCTTTCTTTCTGCCCATGAGCCGGGCAACCTGGGAGCCGCCGCCGATCCCGAAAAGATTTGAGAGTGCCACCGTCATCATGACCATTGTCAGGGTGACGCTTGTGGCAGCCATCATATATGAGTTGCCGGTACGGCCGATAAAAAAAGCATCGACCACGTTATAGATCAGATTGATGATCTGCGAAATGATCGTCGGCACTGCCATTGTGAACAGTGCCTGTGCGACGGGTACTTTCGCAAACAGATCATCTTTGGAAATATTCTTTGAAGCCATCTGGATTACCTCTTGTGTGAATAACACAGCTATTATAGTCCCTGTATGATTCTGATGTAAGCAATCCTGACGAAACAGAAAAAAAACAACAGCTTCAGCAATGACCTGTCCTGCAGGATAGCTATGGCCGATATATCGTTTGCATAGTGATGACGGTGTGCAGATTGTGCTAAAATTTCTGTAGCGAAGTATGAAGCAGAACATAAAATACTGCAATTCCTGTAAGGATGATGAAACGGAGGATCATTATGAGAACATCAATATCAGGGAAACTGTTCAGAATTCTGACAGCTGCATTTTTATCCGTCAGTATTCTGAGTCCGGTGTATGCCGAAGAAACCGGCGAAACCGAATCAGAATGGCAGCTTGATGAAGAGCCCGGAATCAGTGAAGGAGATGAACTTGTTCCGGCAGAAGCGGACGCATCGATCAATGCAGGTACCGCCACCATTACAATGCAGGCTGCTTATTATCAGGATGAAGCCCGCTCCATTCTGCCGAAGATCAATGCATTCCGCACCGGCAATGAGACGTGGGCATGGAATTCAGATAATTCAACAAAGACATGGTATACAGGTCTGTCAGGTCTCTATTATGACTATGAACTTGAAAAGGTAGCAATGCAGAGAGCAGCCGAAATCGGTATCGTGTTTGATTACAATCATAAGAGACCGGACGGCAGTGATTATAAGACAGCATATCCGTCCTTCTTCAGCAGCGGCTGGCGGGTTGAATGCATTGCGATCGGTTACGGCAGTGCGGATGCCGCCTTCAACAGATGGAAGGAAGACGATTACGACTATGTCGGCCAGATTCACAGACGTGTCATGCTCAACTCTGCACTGAGAGCTGTCGGTATTGCCTGCTGTCAATGCAATGGGTCAATTTGCTGGGTTATGGAATTCTCGTCGATCTATGTTTCAAACAATGCGGTCAGCTATGATACGAACTACAGAAATGTGAATATCAACATTCCTTCCGACTCGGTATCAATGAGCGGCGGCTTTGCCTCTTCAAAGCTTGAAAAAGATCCGAACATGATCGTTGAAATCGGCTATCCGGTCAATATTCCGAATGTGAATGCAGAACTCTATCACAACGGCTGGACACTCTACAAACCGGCCATCGGAACAACTGTGAGGAGCTCCGATACATCAGTTCTCAAGGTGGAAAACGGAAAACTTGTGGCGGTGAAACCGGGCAAAGCCACGGTGACGATCGACAAGACGTGCGGCAGCTACCGGATCAGCCGGAGGCTCAATGTACAGACGCGCAATCACGTACATGATTTCCGGTTTACATGGATGTGGGCGGATGACTACTCGAGTGCTTCGGCAGATTATGTATGCACTGTTGATGCGGCCCATGCCGGCAGCGGGGAAGCGGTTGTGACTTCCGTCAGGACGGAACCTCTCTGCTATCAGGATGGCTCGATTGTCTATACGGCAACACTCAATATTGAAGGAAAAGATTATACAAGCGAGCGCTATGTCGCTCTTCTCAAAACAAATGATCACGACTATGGCGAACCGGTCTTTGAGTGGGCGGATGACCGCAGTACGGCCACAGCTTCCGTGATCTGTGCCCATGGCCATGAAGAACTCAAAGAGACCGTTCCTGTTTCATATGAAGTCATCAAGGAACCGACCGAAAGTGAACCGGGCACCGGAAGACTTGTCGCTGAATTTGAAAATGAAGTCTTCGGCACACAATATCAGGAAATCGAAATTCCGGCACTGACTGCAGCTTCACCGGTCAGCTTTGCGATCGCTGAAAACTCACTCAATCTTCTCTACGATGCTTCTCAGACACTCAGAACAACTGTATCACCTGCAGGTGCTTCACCTGAGATTATCTGGACATCATCCAATATGGAGGTTGCAAGTGTTGATACAAACGGTAAAGTCACAGCGTTAAGAGCAGGCACAACCGAAATCACAGCTTACACACTCTACGGTCAGAGCGATACATGTACAGTCCGCGTCATGTTTACGGATGTGGCTGATTCAGGCAGATACTACTTTGATCCTGTATACTGGGCAGCTGACAACAACATCACGGTCGGTCATGGCGGTCACGGACGCTTCTCACCGGAATGGGCATGCACAAGAGAACAGATTGTCACATTCTTATGGAGACTCATGGGTGAGCCGGAACCGGAAACCTATCAGGAATTCACCGATGTCAGAAGCACAGACTGGTATTTCAAGCCGATCTCATGGGCTGCAAGCCAGGGAATTACAGTCGGTCTCAATGACGGTACGGGCAGATTCGGAGTCGGCATGCCGTGCACAAGAGAAATGTGCGTCACATTCTTATACAGAGCTGCAGGTTCGCCGTATTATTCAGGATGGTACAACTTCCGCGATGTCGCATATGAGAAGTATTACTATGAGCCGATCAACTGGGCGGCTTCCAAGGGCATCACGGTCGGTCTCAATGACGGTACGGGCAGATTCGGTGTCGGTCAGTCATGTACAAGAGCGATGATCGTCACATTCCTGCGCCGCTACGCAGAACTTTGATCACAATTCAAAAGGATCATAATAAAAACCGGAATTCAGTTTCCGGTTTTTATGAACGACAGAAAAGGCAGCACTCTTTGAGGAGTGCTGCCCAGTGGGGAGGAGCTAGGAAATGATTCCGCTTTCGGAGAGATGCTTATACCAGTAGGCGCTCTTTTTCGGATAGCGCTTCTGTGTCTTGAAATCGACATAGAAGAGGCCGTATCTCTTTTCATAGCCGTTTGACCATGAGAAGACATCCATGAGCGACCAGACAAAGTAGCCTTTGACATTGGCACCGTCTCTGATTGCATCGGATACTGCACATAAGTGCTTGCGGATATAATCGATTCTTGCATCATCATAGACTGTGCCGTCGACAAACTCGTCTTTGTAGCCGAGTCCGTTTTCCGTGATGTAGATCTTTTTGTAATTGGGATAATCATGGATGACTCTCATGATCTGATCATAGAGTCCCTGAGGCCAGATCATCCAGTCCCAATCCGTTCTCGGGATATCGACGTCAAATACTTTTTCACCGACTCCCTTGATCCGGTAGACGGAGCCTCCTTTGTTTCCTTTGGCATTATGAACGATTTCGGTTTCGCCTTTGTATGCTCTCATCCAGTCGCTCATATAGTAGTTGATGCCGAGGAAGTCATTGAGGTCTTTCGCTGCTTTCAGGATTTCAAAATCTTCTTTTTTAAGATCAAGCGATCCGCCGTTTTCGGCAAGGATGTGATTGACGCCTTCAATGGTGTGTTCTGAATATTCACCAAGATATGTCGCGTCAAGAATGAAGCGGTTATGGATGATGTCTTCAAGATCTGCCGCTCTCACATCATCCGGGTTATCCGGATCATACGGATATTTCATCGGCAGGGCATGAACGACACCGATCTCACCTTTGTATCCTGCTTTCTTATAGGCCAGTACTGCTCTTGCATGAGCGACCATCATGTTGTGATGGGACTGGAATACTTTCGCAAGATCATAATGAATGCCGGGCGGGAACTTGCCGGAAAGATACTGACCGTCTCCGATCGGACCGATCTCATTGAAGGTGGTCCAGAATTTCACTTCCGTGAATTCCCTGAAGCAGAATTCAGCATACTGAACAAAATAGTCGATTGTCTTTCTGTTCAGGAAGTCTCCGGCAGAGTGAAGCTCTTCCGGTGTATCAAAGTGATGGAGTGTCACAAACGGTTCGACATGATGCTCACGGCACTTTGCAAACAGTCTGTGATAGAAATCGACGCCTTTCAGATTGACGGGATCCCAGCCGTTGGGGAAAACCCTTGACCAGGCAATTGAAATGCGGATGCCGTTGATTCCGAACTTTTCGCAGTTTTCAAGATCAACCGGATATTTGTGATAGAAGTCGCTGGCCGGCTCTGCCGTATACCAGTAGTTTTCCCTGAGATATCTGTCCCAGGCAACGGGACCTTTGCCGTCAGTATGAAGAGCACCTTCAGCCTGATAGGCTGCCGTCGCCCCGCCGTAGATGAAGTCTTCGGGAAGCTTTTTGATTTCACTCATTTCATTGCCTCCCTGACAAATGCAAGTGCTCCCTGACCGTCTCTTGTCAGTTTGATGTATTGTGCACCTTCGGTTTTGGCAAGCCTGATGCCGAGCTTGTCGGTTTCCGCTTTCATGTCTTCATAGTTGGACGCAACCTGTGGAGCAAGGATGACAAGCTGATACTGCGGCAGGATTTCACGGTGTGCGCCATAGGAGCCGGCAGCTGCTTTGACGGGCTCTTTGAACTCTGCCGCTGCTTTGTTGAGTGCATTTGCAAGCAGTCCGCTTGTACCTCCTCCTGCGCAGAGCACCAGTACATTGACCTGACTTGTGATTGCTGAAGTGTCTTTGATGCCGGATTTTTCAAGAATGGCATCTGCTTTGGCAGTGTTGAAGTTTTCGGCAACCTTGTCTCTGAGTGAGCTGTCGCTTCTGCCGCTTCTTTCTTCTTCAAGAATCTCTTCATCATAGACTTTGAGGAAGGGGTAGTAGATCAGCACATCCACAACGATCAGCACGATTGCCAGCACAAATGAGAGGAACTGGAAGTTTGTGCCAAGGACAATGCCAAGCGGCGCCGGAGTGGTCCAGGGAAGGTTGGTTGAGAAACTGTTCATGCCGAGCACATCAACGAAGAATTTGAAGATCCAGACATTGGCAATCGGTGCGAAGATGAACGGAATGAAGAAGACGGGATTGAGCACGATCGGTGCACCGAAGAGAATCGGTTCGTTGACGCCGAAGAATGTCGGCACCGCAGATGCCCGTCCGATTGCTCTGTTGCGCTTTGATTTGCAAAGCCACATGAACATAAACGGGACTACCAGAGTCGCACCGGTACCGCCCATTGTGACAATGAACATCTGCGTTCCGCTTGTCAGCACTTTGGAAGCGTGCATTCCGGACTGGATCAGGTGAAGGTTTGTTTCAACATTGGCATATGTAATGGCTGCGATTGCCGGTTCCACGATCGAGGGACCGTGGATACCGACAAACCAGAAGAATGCATATGCCCCGAATATCAGAGTAATACCCAGCCAGCCATCGGCAGCGCTGAATAAAGGCGCTAAGAGGGTACCGATGGATTCTGCAACATTGACGCCCATGATGCTGTGGATGATCAGCTCTGCCGCATAGAGAATCACAATCGACAGAGTGAAGGGGATCAGATCCCTGAACACCTGGGAGATGTTGGGAGGGACTTCATCCGGCAGCTTGATGCCGACATTGTTTTTCACACAGACTTTGTAGATGTTGACTGTGACAAAGGCGGCAATGAATGCTGTCAGAAGGCCTTTTGTTCCCATGAATCCGGTCAGGAATCCGCCTTCAGCCGGATTGGCAGCCATGACTAAGAAGCCGATCGCTGAAGCAAGCATGGTCGAAATGTAGTTGATCTGGGAAGTGCTCTCCATGTTTCTGTTGATGGAATCGGTCAGAGCCTTTGCAGTTGTGGCAGAGACAAACAGACCGAGAATTCCCATGGAGTAGTTGTATGGTGTCATTAAGATGGATTCGATTTCAGGGCTCCAGTGAAAACCGAAGGCATTTGGTACGTATGCAATCAGAATGAAGATACTGGAGAAGAGAATGACCGGCATGCCGGCAATGAAGCCGTCCCGGATTGCCCTGAGGTAGATGTTGCGGGAGATCTTTTCAAAGAAAGGTTTCCCTCTTTCAATCCAGTTAATCAGCTGTTTCATGTGTCAGCTCCTTTTATAAAGTTCAATGAGATGCTTCATCAGATCATGAAGCAGGATGGATGTCATCAGGTGATCCTGACCGTGCATCATGGTAATGCTGTAGGCAATGTCTTCACCGGATGCTTCCTGCTGAAGCAGGGTTGTCTGTGCCTTGTGCGCATCATTGAGGCAGGTTTCCGCTTCTTTGGTCAGCTCTTCGGCACGGGCGAATTCTCCTTTTTCGGCAGCTTTTAAAGCATCCAGCATTTTGGAACGGGCATCACCTGCATAAGCGACGATTTCAAATCCGAGCAATGTGACTTCTTCTCTGTTCATGAGTTCCTCCTGTTTACTCTGCTTTTTCTTTCCATGAAACAGCAGTCTTTTTAAGTACTTTGTTAAGAGCTTTGATGTTGTCGGCTCCGGTGGTTCTCAACCATTCGCGGGCACCTTTTTCACCGTTTTCTGCAAAGGCTTTAACACTTCCTGCCCATGTGGCCCGACCGCACAACACGCCGTTGAAGCGGGCACCTGATTCTTTTGCAAATTCAAGGGTTTTCCGGAAAAGATCTGCCGAGACACCTGCACTGAGATAGATATAGGGCAGCCGGCCTGCCTGTTCCTGAAGAAGGAACCATTCTCTGGCAGCCTCTTTCGAATAGACAACTTCAGATTCTGCGAAGCCTTCGACATATTTCATGTTGAGGGGAACTTCAACCTTGAGCATGTCGATGCCAAAGCGCGGAGCGTTGAATACTTTCATTGCTTCAATGACTTTGTGCGGCTTGATGCGGGCATATGAAGCACCCGAAGGATCTGCTCCTTTTTCGTCATATGTCACGATTTCAAGAAAGAAAGGAATATCTTCGCCGGCGCACTCTGAACCGATCCGTTCGATATAAGCCTGCTTGAGAATGTTGTTTTCAGGGTCGCCGTCCGGATCATAGTAGAGCAGGAACTTGAGTGCATCTGCCCCGGCCTCATGAAGCCTTTTCACGCTGCGGCCATCCAGACAATCCGGCAGTCTCTTTGTGCTGTTTGTGTCATAGCCTGTTTTTTCATAAGCCAGCAGCAGTCCGCAGCGGGGATCCCTCGCCCTTGCCGCATCAAGGCCGTATTCAGGATCGAGCAGAATCCCTGATGCATAGGGTGTCAGCTCTTCGGCAACCAGTTTTTTCAGAAGCTTCATTGCGTCTTCTGTCGGTTCGAGATTGTTCGCTGTCATTAATTTCCTGAGTGCCCCGCGCTGATCAAAGGCGAGGGCGGAGATGAATCCGTTCTCATCGGAAAGACGGTCCATATGTTTTCTCTTGTTTTCTGTTAATGTCATAGTCATACCTTTCTGACAATGATCTGTTTATATAAGCTGTCATAGTTTTTCAGATTGACGCATCCTGTTTCCGCTTCCATCGCATTCAGCATGCCGAGTGTATTGGCGTGCTTTAAAAGCGCTTCATCCTCGAAATTATGAACAAGCGCGGAAGCGATGCCGGCAACGGTTGAATCGCCGGAGCCGACCGGATTCACCACTCTGATCGACGGGATTGTAACGAGATAAAATGTATTGTGATGTTTTGCAAAACAGCCGTCTTTGCCAAGGGACACAATGACCCATGGCACAGAAGCGAATGTTTCATCAAGAAGTGCAGCTTTCAATGAAGATACTTCTTTTGAGACTTCCCGCTTCAGAAGATTGCGCAGCTCATCAATATTCGGCTTGATAACGTCCGGCTTGATCTCAGCTTTCAATGCTTTGCGCAGCGGCGCATTTGAGCAGTCAAGAACTGTCGTGATTCCTGATGCATGAGCAATTTCAATCAACTCTGCATAAAATGTGTCATCAATTCCCTGCGGCAGGCTTCCCGAAAAGACGGCAGCCTCGCAGCCGTTCAGAAGTGTGCCGAAGTTTCTTTTGAAAAGTACTGAATCCCGATGGGAAATGAGCGGTCCTTTTTCAAGGATTTCTGTCTGCCTGCCTTCATGCAGGATGGCAATGCAGTTGCGGGTATCATCGGGAATACTTTCAAAAGCAGTCCTGACATTGGCTTTGCGCAGTTCATTCAGAATGAATTCGCCATTGGTGCCGCCGAGAAAGCCGGAAGCTTTCACATCTTCACCGAGAGATCTGAGAACACGGGTGACATTGAGGCCTTTTCCTCCTGCTGTCTTGCGTGTCAGGGTGGGGCGGTTGAGTGTATCGGTTTCAAATGATTCAAACTGATATGCAATATCCACGGAAGGATTGAGAGTAACAGTAAGAATCATCTGTATTCACCTCTGTCCCACTTCTCTAAAAATTCATCGAAGAAGTCAGGGCTTTCCTGATTCTCTGCTGAGGTATTAAGAGCTGCCATTTTTGCGAGCAGTCTTTCACTTTCCTCTGTGGGGTGATACTCTGCAGCGATAAAAGCATCGATGATGTCGTTGATCAGAAAGATGCCTGTGATCTTTCCGCCGAAGCCGATCACATTGGCGTTGAGTTCTTCTTTTGCATTCACTGCTGCGGCAAGATCACGGACAAGTGCCGAGCGGATGCCGGGAACCTTATTGACGGCATTGTTGATGCCGACACCGGTTCCGCAGATGCAGATACCTAAATCTGCATCACCTCTGGCTACCAGTTCGCCGACCTTCTTTCCGTAGATCGGATAATGGGTGCGGAAGTGATCATAGGTGCCGCAGTCAATGACTGTATGTCCTGCCTGCTTCAGATGTTCCGAAACCTGGATTTTCTCATCGGTTGCGATATGGTCGCATCCCAAAGCAATTTTCATGTTTCATCCCTCCTTGAGTTCAGGCAGATATCTGCCCATTTTGTTGAGCATGTCAACACGGATATGATGACGGCCGCCTTCATAGCTGCCTTGTAAAAATGCATGGGCAATTCTGACGGCAAGTTCGGGGCCGGTGATCTTTGAACCGATGGTAATGATATGAGCGTTATTATGAGCACGCGTCATGTAAGCTGATCTTTCGTCTGAAACCTGTGCGGCGATGATTCCCTTGAGGCGGGTCAGCGTCATGAAGGGACCGGATCCCCAGGCATCGATGATGATGCCGAAGTTCCCGTCGTTTTCATAAAGCAGTTTCGCCGCTGCAAGGGATGCATCAATAAAGTCGTAATCTTTTGTTTCTGTTACATCGATCACGTCATAGTTATGAGCGAGAAGTTCTTTCTTCAGAACTTCTTTCAGTTCATAGCCATAGCGATCTGATCCAAGAATTACTGACATAGATCTGTCTCCTTTTTTTTATGGAAGACTGCGCAGTCCTGATTGGGGAAATTCCGGGTTCTTAAGAGCCTTATGCGAAAGGTGAGCTCTTCCTTTCAGCAACTTCAATATAGTTTGAAACAAACACGTAGTCAATAACAATTGTTTAAAATAAACACCATTATAAGAAAGTTTATTGTTTGATATAAACAACCAAACAATTCGTTCTAAGAAGAAAACATTATAAAGAGTGTGAAAATATGTGCTTTTTCTTATGATCCGGTTTCAATTCTGACCGAACAAAAAGATTGATTGTTTGTTTGATTGTGTTGTTCGATTTGCTCATATCGAGTACAATATAAACAGCAGGATGGGTAACTTATGAAAAAAGAAGAGCGACAGGCTAAATTGCTCAGAATTCTCAATCAATCGGGCAGTGTGAGTGTCAGTCAGATTATGGAAGCTTTATCAGTTTCCGATATGACGGTACGCAGAGATCTGAATGAACTGGAAAAAGCAGGGCTTCTGATCAGAACGCATGGCGGCGCAAGACGCATCGCAGAAAGCGGAAATTCATACGAACGCACGCATATTGAAAAGAAAAGCCTTCATGAAGACGAAAAAAAAGAGATCGCAGCACTTGCAGCCTCATTTGTGAATGAAGGGGAAACTATATTTCTGGGACCGGGCACAACCATTGAAATGATTGCCGAAGAATTAATGAACAAGAAGATCAGGGTTGTGACAAACAGCCTGCCGGTTTTTGAAATTCTGAATCAGAGCACAAGTGTTGATCTGATTTTAAGCGGCGGGGAATACCGCAAGGTGACCGGCGCATTTGTCGGCACTGCCGCAATCTGTGCATTAAAGAATATGCGCTTTTCCAAAGCAATGATCAGTGTCAACGGAATTGCCGAACAGGGCGTTTATACATACAGTGAAGCAGAAGGGGAAATCCAGAAATTTGCACTGAACTCTGCTGCCGAAAAATATCTTGCGGCGGATTCCAGCAAATTCGGCAATTATGATTTCTATGAATTCTACAGGCTTTCTGATTTCGATCATGTCATTACCGATTCCAAAGTTTCTGAAAAAGATCTTGAAGAACTGAAAAGCATCTGTGAAGTTCATATCGCTTAACAATGAAGAAAGCTCCTCATCGCAGCTGAATGCGGCGGGGAGCTTTTTTACGTGTCCGGATCAGAGTTCCTTTCATTTTCTGCAGGATTTCAGTACTTCCTTCAGAATTTCATAAGATCTGTCAAATGAAGCAAGATCGAGTTTTTCATCCGGCGTATGTTCGCCTTCTGCGATCGGTCCGTATGTGATGATGTCCATTTCCGGAATCAGGCCTTTGAAAATACCTGTTTCAAGACCGCCGTGGGCTGCTCTTTCTGTAAGTGTGCAGTTTCTTGCGGCAAGAACATCTTTGAGAATCTGTCTCAATTCAGAATGTTCTGAATAATTCCATCCGGAATAACGCTCACCGACTTCCACTCTGAAACCGGTCAAAGATGCAAGGAGCTTCAGCTGATCGATGACGGTATCCGTATGCGAAGTCAGAGCGCTGCGGATAAGGTCTTCGATGATGAATGTATCTTCATTTGTGATACAGACTCCGGCATTCAGAGAAGCGGTTGTCAGTCCTTCCAGCTTCATGGAACGATGCAGCAGTCCATCAGGCATCAGGGTCATGTAAGTGATGATTGCGTCCGTGACTTTTGATGTCATTCTTTCTTTTTCAGCTTCAGCTTTGTCAAAGAGAACTCTGAAACCGGGATCGCTGAATTCGAGTTCTTCTCTGATCTTTGCTTCGGTCTTTCTGACTGAAGCTTCGATTGATTCGCATGAAGAAGATGAAACAAAGACAACGTCAGCTTCACGGGGAATAGCATTGTATTTGAGACCGCCGCTCATGCGGACAAGATGCAGATTGATTCCGTCATTCTGCATTTCCCTCAGGATTCTCGCAGCCAGGATATTGGAGTTGCCTCTTTCAAGATGAATCAGACCGCCTGAATGTCCGCCCAATAAACCGCGTACAGCGAAGCAGTATGCAGGCAGATCATTCTCTTCTTTTTCTATGTCACAGATGATCTCTGCTCTCGCCCCGCCGGCAGAGCTGACAGTTGTTTCGGTTTCGCCGCCGCTGTCAAGATTGATTAATCTTTTTCCGTGAAAATCTTCTGCTTTCAGATGCGAAGCACCGACTAAGCCGATTTCCTCCATGGATGTAAAGATGCACTGCAGAGCCGGATGTTCGAGTGTCTCATCATCGAGGATTGCCAGCATATAGGCAACACCGGTTCCGTCATCCGCACCGAGGGTTGTTCCTTTCGCATGAAGCCATCCTTCATCATCGACATAAAGCTCAAGCGGATCTTTTTCAAAGTCATGACCGGAATCCTTGTTCTTTTCACAGACCATATCAATATGAGCCTGCATCAGAACCGGTTCTGCATTTTCATATCCGGGGGATGCCGGTTTGTCGATCAGGACATTGAAGACTTCATCCTGCTTGTATGCAAGTCCTCTTTCTTTTGCAAAATTCACGATGTAATCGCTGATTGCTTTTTCATTTTTGCTGCCGTGGGGAATCTTTGAAATTTCATTGAAGTAATAACACTGTTTCTTGTTCAGATCGAAAATCATATGTTTGTCCACCTTTATCAGATTTATTATAGCCTGTTGATCTGCTGCAGGCTGATTTGACGAATTGATATATTTTTAACGGATTCTCTGAGAAGCACGGTAGAGATTGTATGCAAGAAAAAGCAGAAGAATGAAAACTAGCATACCGGTTCCTGCTTCCATCTGCATGTTGAAATTTGCTCCGCTTTGACCGAATGTGCCGAGCATTGTTCTTTCAAGACCAAGCATTGCACCGAGTGCCGAAGCCAGTGACAGATTTCTGATCATGATCATTCTTGCCTGGTTTTTACGGTGGGAAAGGATTGTATTGATCACAGCGGAAATGATCAGTCCGAATACAAAAGCAGCCTGGGCAATTGTCAGAATCTTATTCTTCACCGGATTGATTTCACCGGTGATTGTCAGATGTGTTATACCGGCAATCACAACTGCAAGAAAGATCATCATGACTGCCAGAATGCGCATGACGGTACAGTCTCTGCCTCTGCCTGAAACTGCCAGAAATCTTCCCGCGCCGAGTGTCAGAAAGAAACCGGCCAGGGCAAGATACCACCAGGAAGATTGTGTCACAAACAGAAAGATCAGAAAAATACCGTATAAAAGATTCCAGGATGTACTGATCCAGGTGATTGTGAGAGGATGTTTTTTCAGAAAGCTGATCCTGTTCATTTCGTTACTTCGGTCCGTTTATTTTGCATATTTTTCAAAGCACCACTTTGCAATGTCTGCAATCAGTTCAGTATTGACCGGCTGATCGTAAGGAAAGCGGATGGTACCTTTGCTGACGGAATATGAAGTGAGTTTTTCAGCAAATACAGCAACGGCTTCATCACCGGGATAAATGCTGAAATGTTTTTTGGCTGCTGCAAAATGAATGATACTTCTGCCTTTGTAATAAGTCGGCATTGACCATGAAATCTTTTCTTCGGCTTCAGGAATTGCAGTTCTGATACATGAGCGCACTTCAAAAAGGACAGGCTGTATCTTCTCATCCTGAGCAGCGATGTATTGGTCAATCGTCTGCGGCTTAACGCAATCGTGATCCTGATTTGTACGGCTGAATTCTTTGCCGCACTTCGGGCATTTCCATGTCATGGGACACCTCTTTTTTTCTGTATCATCATATCATGAGTGCGGGGGGCATGCAGACAGATAAGAATCTGATTCTGACGCATGACATTTTTCGGCGCCCGGAATATTCTGAAATCAGTTCAGGATCAGAGCCATGAATGCCGCAAGTATAACAGAAACCAATGCAAATCCGATTGTCTCGAAGATCCATTTTTTCTTCTTTTCATCACTTTTGATATATGGTTTCAGGTCTTCTGTTCCGGGAATATTCCATGCATCGGTATGGTTCACCCAGTATTCATCGATCAGCAGTCTGTCAATTACATTCATGATCATTAAAATGATGAACAGCTGAATAAATCCCTGCAGAAAACCGCGTGCTCTGTTCACAACATAGACAGCACAAAGCACATAGATGATATATCCTGCAAGGCAGAAGATTTTGAAAAGAGTGTTTCTTTTTCTGATCTTTTCATGGGTTGTGAGTCCCAGTTCAACTGCCCGGTTCTGAACATCTTTGCCGTAAAGATGAATCATTCCGGTCGCACCGTTACGGATGCCCAAAGCACAGATGACATATAAGAAAAATCCCAGCAGCAATCCTTCAGTCAAAACTTTCAGAACTATCATATTTTCCTCCTGAATCCCAAACACCGGCATGTATGCAGATGAGTTAAAAAAGACTAACTTATTATATCAGTCCTGCAATCAATGCGTTATACAGGATTGATGTATGCGTGATCTGTTGTGTCTGTCATCATGTTTCTCTGTGAATGAAACGATGCAGTTTTCCGGAAAAAAAGGGGGATCATTGTGAAGTGATCCCTGTCTTTTCCTGAGTACCGGTTGTGAGCTGCTTCAGAGCTGCAGTTAATGCAGGTACAATATCTGTTTTTCTGGAAAGATTCTTTCTGAAAATGAAGAATCTGTTTCTGTCATAATTTCCGTAAATCTTCTGCAGAAGATCTTTCGCACTTTCCGGGAAGGCAGCCATATACATCATGTTTTCAGATTCATCATCCGATTTGTTGTTGATGATGGCAAATATCAGATCGAGATCTGATTCATCATAATAAAGAGCCATCAGTTCATCCATGCGTTCAGCCAGCTCAATGACATTTTCTTCACCGTATGCATTGACATCAGCAATGCAGAATCGGATGCCGCTGACTTCATATTCTTTGTAATCAGTCTCAAAGATTTCCCGGTTGCTGAGAGTGCCGTAAGATGTCAATGCATATGCCATATTCCGATAGAACGCATCGATATCCTCGATTTCTGCAATGTCTTTTAATGTTTCATATGCTTCCCGATCCGCATCAGTGACATTGCGCTTCATATTGCGGGTATCCGATAAGATGCTCATTAACATGACTCTTGCCGTGTTTCGTGATATTTCGGCATTGCACGCTCTGTATGCAAGAAAGACAAGAGTTGCGCTCGCTCCGGTGAGTGCGTGGTGGATATATGCCTGGTCATTCAGCCTGATATCGCCGCCTTCATGATGATCAATGATCCCGATAATGCGTGCTTCTTTAATGCCGTCTACTGCCTGGGCGTAAGTGTTATGATCCACCAGAATGATCTGTTTACCTGATGCATTGTCAAGAATCACAGGTGCAGAAATTCCGAAGGCATCAAGCGCATATGCAGTTTCGCTGTTCAGTTTTCCGCTGACTGCCGCAATTGCAGAAATGCCCAGCTGATGGAGAAGTGATGCAAAGGCAATGGCGGAGCCGACTGAGTCGGAGTCGGGATTCTTATGGCCGATGACGATTGTCACTTCATTTCCGGTATCGATTGAAAGAATTTTCTGTTTCAGATTGTCAGGGAAAGCTGTCATGAATGTATCCTCATACTCATTATAAACATTGACAGGAGTTATGCATGATCCCGTTTTCTGACAGTCTGTCTCCAGGAATGGGCAAGTTGCCAATTATGGAAATTTCATGAAATCTGAAGTTCATGTATATTGTTAATGTAGAAGAATTTCAGTGACATCATTTAACAGACATATAAGCAAAATGGTTTAAGCTGATTCAAAGCAGGAAGGAGTGGCTTGTGAACATCATAAAAAAGAACAGAAACATATTGCTGTTCATCGGCTTTCTGCTCATAGCTGGAATTGCCAATGTTTTAAGCAGATTTCTGCCTCCTGTTTCAGCCAGTCTGATGACGGCTCTCAACTATGTGATTCTGACCGGATTACTGCTGTTCTGGATTCAGTCTGTCAGGGTAAGACTTCTGCCCTCAGAAGCAAGAAAGAGCGTGCTTGGTGCGGCAGTTCTGATGCTGGCGTATATGCTGATCAGAATTTTCAAATATCGTTTTGCCGTGGAACCGTTCACGCTGCACTATTGCATGTATGCGTATTGGATTCCGCAGGTGCTGATCCCGACTCTGTTTTTAATCACCTGTATCCGCATCAGACATGCAGAACAGAAAGATCTGAAACATCGGGAACTACTGTTACTGATTCCGGCAATTCTGCTGGTTCTGACTGTTATGAGCAATGATCTGCATTTTCTTGTTTATCGTGCAAAGGTTGATCTTTCAGTCTTTGCGGCAGACAGCGGTACATATGCCTACGGCCCGGGATTCTATCTGCTTTATGTCTGGATCATCCTGACGTTTGTTTCAGGGTTTATCCTTCTCTGCAGGGAAGCCGGACGCATGCCCAAAGGAGTACTCAGAGATATACTGCTTGTAACTATCCTCTGGGTTGCCATCATACTGTTTGACATTCTGTATCTGGATGTTCACACGCTTCCCCGTCTGTTCAATGTGCCCGAAACTCATACATTCTTTCTGCTGGGCATCTTTGAGATCTGCATCCGCTACCGGCTGATTCCTTATAACGAAAATTACTCCGGATTTTTCCATAATCTGAAGATGCCGGTTATGATCACCGACAGGCAGTATCAGCCGGTCTACAGCTCAGCGGCTGAACTGGCAGCTGATGAAAATGACCTGAAAGCTTCCTTGAAGGCTGCTGTGGATCTGCCTTTTGATCGTACTCTGCACGGCAAGGCAATCCATGCCGGATATGCCTTCTGGGCAATTGATGAAAGTGAAATCCGTCATGCACATCATAAACTGTCGGAAGCCAATGAAACCATTGAACAGGAAAATGATCTGATCCGGGCTGAGACGGAACAGAAGGAAAAGGATGCCTATCTGCAATCGCAGCACAGAATCTATCATGAAATTGCAGAGGAACTCTATCCCGTTCAGAAACGCATCAGCTCTCTTCTTGACAGTGTTAAACCGGGTGAAGCTGACTTCAGAAAAACAATCGCAGAAGTGTCTGTTCTGAATGCCTATGTCAAACGGAAGACAAATCTGCTTCTTCTGTCACTGGAAAAAGATCATTTAAGCATCGGTGAACTGGCACTTGCTTTGCAGGAGTCAGCGCATTATCTGACACTTTCCGGCCTGCAGACAACGGCAGTGATTGCAGGGGATGAACTTCTTCCGTCTGATTGCATCATTGCATTGTACGACGGGTTTGAGCATATCGCTGAACAGCTATGCACAAAGGCTCCTTCTTTGATGGTGTCCTGGAACGGGGGAAGTCTCAGGCTGGCAGCTGAAACTGCATGCATTCCCGATACAGAAGGAATCAACCTGTCGGTGAATATCAGACAGAGCGACGGTATTCTTTATGTGGATATCGCTTTAAGAAAGGAGGAGGCGTTATGACAATTCATGAAGCCATCTTTTCAACGGTCAGACAGCCACTTCTGGGAATTCTTTATATGTTGATCACTCTGCAGATGACAATGCTGTTCGGATCATTCAGAACAGGCAGAAGCCGTCTGTTCAGGGTTGGGTGTCTTTCGCATCTGTTAATCAGTTTTCTTCTGCTGTGGTTTCCGTTTATGGATATTGATGCGAACCATTACTACATACACGCACCCATTCCTCTGCCTGAAGCTCGTTCGCCGTTTACATCACTTCCGGTATGGACAATGTTTCTGTATGAAGCCGTAAGTGCACTGATCCTGCTTTGGGCATTCCGGGATATGTATTGCTGGCAAAAAGAACACCCGACCTCACAAAGCATCAAGGAAACAATGGATCTGCTTCCGGCAGGAATTGCATTTGGAAAAGGGGACGGGACAGTCGTTCTCAGCAATCTTGCCATGAACAGAATTTCACGTGCTGTTTCAGGAAAGAGTCTCAGCGATCTGAATGCATTTCAGAAAGCACTCAAAGAAGCAGAAAAAGACAGAGCGGGTCAGATTGCGCTTGAAGACGGAAGCAGCATCTGGCAGATCTCATCAGAAACGTCAGTGGTTGATGATCAGTCCTATACAGAGATGATTGCGACAGATATTACAGAGCAGGCTCTGATTGCGGAAGAACTGGAAGAAAAAAACAGAAAGCTTCGTGATATCAGAATGCGTCTTGATATCTATAACAGACAGGCCGCCAGGATCATCATAGCTCAGGAACTTCTGACTGCCCGTATGGCAGTTCATAATGAAGTCGGAAACGTACTTCTGGAGAGCAGACGATATCTGAAGAATCCTGTTTCGTTTGATGAAGAAAAACTTCTGCAGGCTCTGAAGAATACCAATACATATCTTCTGCGGGAATATGAACAGGACAATACTGAAAGAGACTGTCTGAGTGATGCCGTTGAGATGGCAGAGGCAATCAGTGTCGATATCCTGATTCACGGAATAGTTCCGGTCAGTGATCCATACCGCTCAATTCTGGCTTCAGCGATCAGTGAGTGTGCATCCAATACCGTGAAGCATGCGGATGGAGACAGACTGAGTGTAAAGATCAGTACTGAATATGATGAGGTGATCTATATTCTTAAAAGCAACGGTGAAAATCCGAAAGAAGCAATTCATGAATCCGGAGGTCTTATGTCTTTGCGCTGCCTGGTGGAAAATGAAGGCGGCAGTATGAATACAGAAATATCACCTGAGTTTACACTGACAATCCATCTTCCCGTGTCTTTGGTAAAAGACGTGCAATTGAAGACAGAACGATGAAAATGGGCCGTTCGGCCCATGAGAACGATACTTTGGATTTCGTATAATAAATTTGTACAAATCTGAAGAGGGTAATTATACCTTTTTCCCGGAAACCGTTCGGAAAAGGGGTGACAAGGTGCATTCTGTCCCTTTTTAGGGCGGTCTGTGCCTTTTTCGTAGTTTCAAAGAGGGGTGATGTCATATGAGTGAAAAGATTAAAGTGCTTGTTGCGGATGATCAATATGTAGCCAGAAGTTTTTTTGAGATCCATGTGGCTATGCTGAACCGCTATGAGCTTGCAGCATCCCTTGCAAATGCGGAACAGGCTGTCGCCTGGTGTGCGGAGCATCCGGTCGATCTTGTAATTATGGACGTGATGATGAAATACGGACTGGACGGTCTGACATGCGCTAGGACAATCAAGCATGATCATCCTGAAATCAAGATTATTCTTGCCACATCCACGGCAGAAGCAAGCTGGATTGAAAAAGCAAGACAGTCCGGTATTGAAAGCTTCTGGTACAAAGAATATTCGGAAATGCCTCTGACTGAGGTCATGGACCGCACGATGAACGGGGAATCGGTTTATCCGGATTCAGCACCCAATCCGGATTTCGGTGAGGTCAGAAAATATGATCTGTCCGAGAGGGAACTGGAAGTATTGCGTGAGCTGACCCGCAATCTGACAAATGATGAGATTGCCGAAACGCTGCATATCTCACCGCACACGGTCAAGAGGCATATTGAGAACATGCTGGCCAAGACCGGCTACAGAAGCCGTGTGGATCTTGCGGTCAATGCCCGTGTACTCGGAGTTGTCGTCCACGAAGATGACAGGATCAAAACAAAATAATTGAAAA
>JAUNEN010000016.1 GCA_030525525.1 Erysipelotrichaceae bacterium | reverse complement strand
TTTCGGACCGGATGACAACTGCACCAGAGAGCAGATCGTCACATTCTTATGGAGATATGCAGAAACTCCTGCACCTGTAAAGAGCGCAACCTTCACAGACGCAAAAGCAGGCGCATATTATCTTGACGCATTAAGCTGGGCGGCAGAAAACGGAATCACGGTCGGTCTGAATGACGGAACCGGCAGATTCGGTGTCGGCCATACCTGCACAAGAGGCATGTGTGTGACCTTCCTTTACAGATATGCAAGTCTTGGCCAAAAATAAATAAATCATTACAGAAACAATGAAAGACTGTGACAGAGATAAGGATCTGCCACAGTCTTTTAAATTGTTACAATCCATGGGTGATCGAGATCAGCGATCAGCTTTTCGTACAGATTGAACCAGCTGATGCACTCGGTAATCACAACCGAATCGCCGGAGATTACATGATCAAGTTTCATCAGTTCAGTATCAGCGTTTTTGACCATCTGAATATCGATGGGAAAATTCATTTCTTCAGCTTTTTCGGCAATATGCTGTTTGAGCCTTCCGGAATTGGATACCGGTGCATCAATCCACCAGACTGCATCTTTGACATGATTCTTTTGAAGCTCTGCAATGATGCACTCAATGGCAGGGTCAGTTTTTTTGATGACCGCATAGGTGCCTGCCAGTCCAGACAGATCCCGATAGCAGCCGTCTCGTCCTTTTAGCAGCATACTTTCCGAAAGTGCAGTTTCCATTAACACGACAGCGTTGAATGCATCGATATTCACGGTGCAGTTTTCTTCAAGTTCGGAAAGCTGTTTCTGCCTGCGTGTTTTCAGCATCTCATCATTGACGCAGATGCGCATCAGAGCATTGCGCTGCCGTTCGGCAAGCAGCCAGTGATTTCCGACAAATGTAACTGCTGATTTGTACGGATATCCCCGGTTCAAAAGATACGTGATGTCATCCGCACATACTGAAAGCAGCTGCCGGGCATCGCTGCCAAACAGCTTCAGATCTTCTTCGTGCCATCCTCTCCGTACGTTTTTCATATGAACCTGTATTCATTTTATATGATTCAGGCATCAGTTCTTCAGTTTTCTGTAACAATCTTCATATACTTTCATGAATATTTAAAAACATACAGTTTAAAATTGCTTAACCTATGGCCCATAACAAAAAGTGACAGTATAATAAAAATGTAATATATTCATAAAAAGCATCACAGAAGTGAATGAATCAGCAACATCATAAGTACCATATCGAGCCATAAGGAGGAGTGGCAGTATGAATCTTCTTGAGCAGAGAGTTATTCACAAAGTGTTTGGCACCGGCAGTATCATCAATCAGACGGCTTCATGTGTTGAAGTTTCTTTTGTCTCGAATGATGCAGTAAAAAAATTTACATATCCCATGTGTTTTGAAAAATTCCTGAAGCTTGAAGATGAGTCACTTCAGAATGAAATGGAGGAAGAAGTCCGTCTTCACCTTCATCATGAGAATGAAAAGATCAGAAAAGAAAATGAAGAGTTTGAATTGCTGAGATCCCAGAGATGGGCAATCCAGAATTCATCCAAGAAAGCTGTAAAGAAAACAGGCGATCAGGCTGCCAAACCGAAAAAGAAAAAGAAACAGATCCCTGATTTCCAGAAAGCACTGAAACAGAACGATGTTCCTTCCGAAGTGACAGAAATACATGATCTGGCAGGAGTCATCGATGAATTTGAAAGCTTCTATGAAAGGTACGATGAATGGCATCAGGAAACAGAACAGATTCACAGATCATTCCTTGATGATTATCCTGCTGAAGTAATCCAGAATCTTTCTCTTCAGGATTACATCATCGGAAAAGACGGATACGGAAGCGAAAAGTCTTTCTGCAGAAGGATCAGATATGATCTGAACGGACTTTCAAACATGGGGAATGTCCGCTTCAATGTGTTCGAAATCTTTTATGATCCCGACGGAAACATCGCACTTTCAAAAACCTACCGGAAGCTTTTCGGCGATGATTTCGATGCGGCATTTGAAGCAGTCAAAAAAGAGATTGTTTCACTTCTGAAAGCTGCAGAAAACGAAGATTACGATGCAATCGAATCAGTCAGACTCAACAATACCTTTAAAAACAAGCTGATCACAGTCTATGAACCGGATAAATATATTCCTGTCGTGACAGAAAGCCTTCTGAATGAATACTGCAGATGTGCAGGAGTGGCAGTCAATCCGGATGATCCGATGATTGTCAGAAACATTGCACTCAGAAATCAGAAGAACAGCATTTCTTCGACAGCAGGATGGCCGAATGACAAATTCATGGCTTTCTGCGACTGGTTACGGCGTAACAACCGCATCTATGTCAAAGATGAATGATCACGCAGCTGCTTAGTTCCATAAAAAAAACAGAATTCATCATGAGCTCCTGAAACTCTGAGAATTCTGTTTTTGTTTCCTTCATGCAGCTAAGGAGGTATGAATCACGCTGCCATACAGAGACCGATGAGTATTTTTTATTCTGTATGGTTATGTGAATTACGGCTGCTGAAGGACGCTCATATCTGAGAGTAGTGAGATGATCAGAGATGAGCAAAGGCGATTCAATTAACTCAAATTACAATCCCTGCAGGAAAACGCTGATCCGGCCGGTTGAATCATGCAGGTTTCGTCTCCCGGCAGGATCGCTGCGATCCCTGCATTTAAATAGTACTGTGCAGCTGTTTGATGAAATTCCCGATCTTTTCCCGTTTTTTCAGGTTTTTCCACAGGATTGGAGGGAGGAAAACTGAACGCGCTTCAGTATGAAGGTTTCATTCTGAATCTTAAAATCCGGCTTCTTGCATTCCGTTTCAATGAGACTACAATCGATGATGTAGGAAGAAGGTGACTTACATATGGGTATGTTAGGTAATTTTCTCTGGTTTATCCTCGGAGGTCTGCTCAGCGGTCTTGGCTGGGTTGGTGCAGGCTGTCTCTGGTGCATCACGATTGTCGGCATTCCGGTCGGTCTGCAATGTTTCAAGCTTGCTGAAATATCGTTCTTTCCTTTCGGTAAGGAAGTGATTTATCAAGGCGGGGCTGTCTCCTTCCTGATCAATATTCTTTGGTTTGTTTTCTCAGGCCTGCCGCTTGCTCTGGCGAATTTCTGCATGGGCTGTCTGCTCTGCATCTCGATCATCGGCATTCCGTTCGGAAAGCAGTTCTTCAAGATTGCCAAACTTGCGCTTGCACCATTCGGTGCGGTTGTCGTCAGATATTGAATTTTTCTCAGCTGCCTGCAATATGAAAAGCCCATGATTCATGTGAACCATGGGCTTTCTTTCAGATGATTTCAAGATCTGAGATGAAAGGATCAGACAGGCATTTTGCTTGGCGGAACAGGCTGCCATTCACCGGACGGGCCGACATAATATCTGCCTCCGTCAACCCATGAACTGCGCATCATGATTCCATCTTCACCGAGCCAGTAGTTTCCTTCCCAGGCATTTTTCTTCATTGCGCCGTCGCTCTTGAGGAAGTACCAGGTGTAATTGTCCTCAGAGAACCATCCGGTGACCATGTAGCCGCTGCTGTTGAAATAGTAAGTCTGTCCGTTGATTGTTTTGAAGGTGCTCTTGGGATAGCCACCGTATCCGTCGTCATACCACCAGCCGACAGAATCTTTTTTCCATTTCGGTTTGCCGTAATCAGGAATCCATGCGCCGTTTGCGCCGACATAATATTTTTCATCATCAACCCAGGCGTTGGTAACCATGTATCCCATCCGGTCAACCCAGTAATTGCCGACCCATTGCTCATGACGCTGGGCACCGTCATTTCCGAAATACATCCATTTGCCGCTCGGACCGTTGGGCTGCTGCCATCCGGTCATCATATACCCCTGGGAATTGAAATAATACATCTGTCTGTCGATTTCCATGAAGCAGTTTTTTGCATAGCCGAGCATACCGTCACCGGTTGAGAACCACCAGCCGTTATTGTCTTTCTTCCATCCGGTTGACCTCGCCTTTTTGTTCGGGTCCCAATAGCCGTTATTGTCTACATAGTATCTGCCGTTATCGACCCACATATTGAACATGCGGATCCCGTAATAATCGACCCATTGATCATGTTTGGGCCCGACCCATTCAGAGTGAGCCATCTCTCCGCTGTTTTTGAAGAAATACTTGTTTGAGTGAATTGTCTGCCATCCCGTCAGCATGTAACCGCCGTCATCAAAGTAGTAATACTTACCGTCAATTTTCTTGAATTGTGATTTGACAGGAATGCCGTTTGAGTCAATGTACCGCCAGCCGTTGCTGTCCTGTGTCCAGTGGAATTCCATCGCGTTGACAGGAACTATACAAAAACTCATGACAAAAATCAAAAGCAGACTCAGAATTGTCTTTCTTTTCATATTATGATATCCTCCGCGTTTTCTTTTTTTAAGTATAGCATAGCTTAAAATGCAGATTTTCAATTTATGATGGTTTCATAAAATATTCACAGAATTTCTGTTGTGTGATTCTCTTATGGTGAATCATATCGCATGCTTGAATTCTGCGGTTATAATATGGCTGAAGAGCATTCCCATTAAAAAATCATAAACAGAAAGAACAGGTGGAATATGAAAGAATATACAGTTCTGACCATTAATCCCGGTTCCACGTCCAACAAAATCGGAATCATGAAAGGCGACAGGATCATTTTCGACATGGATGCGAAAACCGATGAGAATGATTTTAAAGGCTGCAGCTCATTCAAAGATCAGGTGCCGATCCGTGAAAAGCAGATCTACAGCATTCTGAAAGAAAATCATATCAATCTGGATGAACTGGATGCAGTCTCAGGCAGAGGCGTCGGGATTTATTCATGTGAAGGCGGAACCTACCGGATCAATGAAATTGCCTATGAACATGCGCTCAATGATCAGGCAGGAATCAACCATCCGGCAACCCTCGGGATTGTGCTTGCCAGACATATCGGCGACAGGCTCGGCATTCCTTCATTCTTTGTCAATCCGATGTGCGTGGACGAATTATGCGATGAAGCAAGAATCACCGGCGTCAAAGGAATCTACCGGACTTCAAGAGCTCATCCGCTCAATATGAAGCAGACAGCGATCACCCACAGCAGACAGCATGGCGTAAAGTATGAAGACTGCAATTACATTGTGATTCATATGGGCGGAGCGATCTCGGTTGCGGCGCATCAGAAGGGCAAAGCAATCGATCAGACAAGAATCACTGACGGTCAGGGACCGATTTCACCCAACCGGACAGGTGATATCTGCTTTGCGGATGTGCGTGAAATGTCGAAGAACGGAAAGACGCTTGAAGAGATCAGAAACCTCTGTACAAAAAGAGGTGGCCTGATTGAACTATGCGGTACGGATGATGTCAGATATATCCGTGATGAAATGATCGCAAAAGGTGATAAGTTTGCGGAGCTTGCATTAAATGCGATGGAATATACAATCGTCAAATGGGCAGGCGCAATGGCGGGCGTTCTCAAAGGAAAAGTTGATGCGATACTGATCACAGGAGGACTTGCCAGAGATGAGATTCTCTTATCCCAATTGAAAGATGATCTTTCCTGGATTGCACCGATCTTTGTGTATCCGGGCAGCTTTGAAACGGAAGCATTGGCAGAAGGCGCGATGCGTGTATTGAGCGGGGAAGAAGAATGCCGTGAATACAGCGGCTATCCGGTCTTTGAAGGCTTCTCATTTGAACAGTAACAAAAATCAGGACATGTCACAAAAAGGCATGTCCTGTATTCATGTCTGTTATGCAGTTTTCGGTTCAATCAGCGGCATGATCTCATTCACAAAGTAATCATCGCTTAACGGCCTGTCATAATCCCAGTAGATCATTGCGATGCCATGTGCTTTACAGCGGCGCAGCTTGCGCATGTCTCTTCGGGCATTTGCTTTCTGACCGTCTTTGCCGCCGAAGAAATCAACCGGTTCATAGTGCTGCTTTCCCTGATACTCGATGGCTGTATTTTTCGAAGGAATGAAGATATCGATTCTCTGGCCGAAAAGGAAGTCAGGCTGATACTGGAATTTCGCATCAGGATAATGTGCTTTGACAATCGCATATGCTGTCTGTTCGGATTTCCATCTCGGATGGCTCATTCCTTCGGCAATCAGATATTCATAGATCTCATCAGCCTTGTGATTCAGCTTTTTATGGTACTCATTCAGAATCTTTTTTAATTCAACATCAGGAATGGCTCTCAGACTCCGGTATTCTTCTTTGATGCAGTTGGCCTGATACATCAGAGATTCAATTTCTGCGATGCGGTTGAACTCTGTCAGAAACAGAACAGCCGGATTATCTCTGAGTTTTCTGAACTGTGTGAACAGCAGTCTGTTTGAAAGAACCATCTGTTCAATCACTTCTGTATCTTTCCGCTTTACCTTGATGACATATTCATTGTTTCTGACGCTCAGTGGCTCATCATACATGCCGGCAAGGTAATGAAGAATATCACCTCTGCGTCCGTCAGGATATTGATAGCGGATTTCGATCTTTCCTCTGCCTTTGACAGGTTTCCAGATTCCTTCTGTTTCAATCTCACGTTTCAGAAGATCGATTTTTTCATGAAGGCCTCTGATCAGGTCTTTCTTTTTCTTTTCTCTCAGTAATTCTTTTTCACGATGGGAATAAAGATCATCATTCTCCATCAGAAAAGTCTCTTTTTCAAAGGTATCGGCACCTGTTTCAAGATCCAGGAAATGATCAAACTTTTCCATATATTCATCGAAACTCTTCAGTTTCAGGAATTCGGTCAGCTGATCATCTTCTTCATTTTCAAGGATTTCACGAATATTGCGCTCGGTCGGATCCAGTGCATAGGACCATTCAATCAATCTGACATCATTTTCAATGCACAGCTGCTTCTTTCTGCGGTCGAGGTCATTTCTTTTGGTGAGTGCTTCTTCCCCGCCGAAAAATTCAACCGGTCTGTAATGCTGGATGCCCTGATATTCGATTGCAGTTCTGATCGAAGGAATATAAAGATCAAGAGACTGCAGACCGAGCCACTCGGGACGGTATTGATAAAGAGTATCGGGATATTTCTTTTTGATTGTATGGAACAGAGTCAGCTCATGTTTCCATCTGGGACGTATGATTCCTTCTTCCGTGAGTCTTGTTCTGATTTCTGTTCTTCTTAATTTCCAGTCGGTATGATATCCGTCCTTCTGTTCATAAAGCGTCAGATCCTGATACCACCATTCAAAGACCGGCATGATCTCCCGAATCAGGCACAGAAAGAATTCAAGTTCGGAAATGAAATATCCTGAATTCAATATGTGTTCGATATTTCTTCTGACATAGACGGTTTTGGCTGGATTGAAATAATAGGGAAGCGCTCCCTGATAGACAGCAGTCGCATCCGGAAGATAGGGAGACCGTAATACAATCCCGTCCATCATCAGGTGATTCTGATACCAGGCAAGAGAGTATTCATAAAGAGAATAACCGCCGTAGAGATCTTCCGATGAATTTGTATAAAGCAGATGATACATCAGAAGGACATCATCCATATTCTTCTTGTCAAAGACTGCCAGATAATGAGTTTTCTCATCATCTTCAAAAAGATTGCGGACAGGGTGGAATTCTTTCGCATTCCGGCAGACATCAAGGATCACAAAAAACTGTGAAGAAAAGCTCTCCGGAAAAATGAAACATGCGTCATGATCGGTATCCAGATGGGAAAACTGATCAAGAAATGCTTTGACATACGGATTCTTTCCGGCTGTACCGTATTTTTCAATCAGCTTCATTGTTTCATATCTGTAAGGCAGATCATTGAGTGAAAGCTGCACAAGAAAACGGTCATAATTCTGACTGACATATTCTTCTTTCAGTTCATCATCAAAGTCTTTCTGATATGATTCATGTTCTTCAAGAAGCACTTCAAGCGTGGAAAAAGTATTCATCTCATGATACTTTTCATGTCTTTCCCACAGCATGTTCAGTCTGTCATATGTATATCTGTATTCCGGTTTTTTATGAATCTCTGCTGTCATGACAATCCTTTTATAACAATGCTCAATCATTGTAACCTTATTTGATGTAAAACAGGAAATCAGCATCTGTTTTGCCGTGACACCGGAATTGCGCAATCGGATGAATTCTGCGTAATGCCATCCAAATGGATAGGTTTTTAAGCGGTATCTGCGCATTGCGTAAATAGATGACGATAGCCACAGTTCAGAAGACATATAATGTATTCAACGAAATCTCTTCGGGACAGAAATGAAATAATGATTCTTATAAAAGTTCATTTGCTCTGTCTCAAAGAGTCAAAAACGGAGGGTATATGAAAAGAATTCTGAAATTATTCGTATTCATTTTCGCTGCGGCTCTGATCTTTGTGAATACAACTTCAGTGCATGCGGCAGACTCAGGGTCAATCGGTTCCAACATTACCTGGGAGTATGACGGAGAGGGAACACTGACACTCAGCGGCAGCGGAAAAATGGTTGATGTCGGCGCCTACAGTCAGCCGTGGGCGGATTATACAGAAGACATTACCCGGGTTGTGGTTGGAGAAGGAATCACCAGTATTGCCGATGATCTGTTCGCTTATCATTACGGTCTGTCTTCTGTTTCACTTCCGGAAAGTCTGACTGATATCGGAATGAATGCATTTGCCGGCTGCTGGAAACTGACAGGAATCAGTCTTCCTGAGAAGCTCAGCAAACTTGGAGAATATGCTTTCATGGGCTGCGTTGAGCTGAAGGAAATCACAATTCCCGATAAAATCAGTGTGATTGAGAGAGATACATTTTCCAACTGCGAGGGCCTTGAAAATGTTGTTTTCGGCAAAAATGTTGAAACAATCGGATATGACGCATTTTCGGACTGCAGTTCTTTGAAGAAAATCAGCCTGCCTGAAGGGCTGAAGAAGATTGATTCCTATGCCTTCATGAACTGCGGTCTTGAATCGCTTGTCCTCCCGGAAAACATTCAGATAATCGGCTCCTATGCTTTTGAGAATAATACTGCACTGACAGAAGTCGAAATCCCGGAAAGCGTGACTGAGTTCAACGGATCTGTTTTCAAAGGCTGCACGGCACTCAGATCTGCGGTGATTCCGGCAAATATCATTTACCTTCCGGATTCTGTGTTTGAAGACTGCACAAGCCTTACTGATGTCGAAGTCAAAGAAGGCGTCAAGGAAATCGGCCCTGCTTGTTTCAAAGGCTGTACATCATTGAAGAAGATTGTTCTTCCGGAAGGTATTTCATCACTGGATCAGCAGGCATTCCAGAACTGCACAGCGCTTGAAGAAGTTGACGCATCCGGAAGAATGAATGTCATGGATCAGTGCTTCGAGAACTGTCCGAAATTGAAAAAGTTCACAACTGATCATATCTCATATCTTGGCAGACATGCGTTTGCCGACTGCACTTCACTTGAAGAAGTCAGATATTTTGATTATGACTCAATTGGAGACGGTGCTTTCCTCAACTGCACATCCCTGAAAGAAGTATGGCTTTCTTCCGTACTCAGCCATATTAATGAAGAAGCATTCCGTAATATCAATGACGATCTTGATCTCTATTTCGTCGGAACAGAAGAACAATGGGCTGAAATCACTGTTGAGGAATACAACACAGCTCTCAATGATATCAATATGCATTACGTCTATGCTGTAACCGAGCCGCAGGATGCTTCTGCAAAGACGGGTGAAACAATGAATTTTACGATCCGCTCAACCTATGAGCCGATCGTTTCCTACCAGTGGCAGAGAGGATATTCCGTATACAGCTTCGAAGATCTGGAAGGTGAAAAGTATACGGGTACAGACGCTGACACATTGACTTTCACTGCTGACAGAAGCGAGTCGGATCGCTATTTCAGATGCTATGTCACCCTTGAAAATGGTATTGGTTTCTATTCACAGGAAACAAAACTGACTGTTACCGGCAGCGATCTCTATCCTGAGATGATCGATATCCTCAATGGTGATCTGACTCTGATTGCAGGACAGACGGAAGCACTTGATCTCTGGTATTTCCCGGATACAGTTGCTGAGCCTCTTCTGACATGGACAATCGAAAATCCGGATATTATTGAAATCAATAAGAATGTGGTTTTTGCGAAGAATGTCGGATTCACAAAGGCAACCGCAAGAACAGAAAACGGTCTGACTGATGAAATCACTGTCAGAGTTCTTTTCTCGGATGTGGCAGACAGCGGACAGTATTTCTATAATCCTGTCTATTGGGCAGTGGACAACGGCATTACGGTCGGCAACGGCGGCTTCGGTAAGTTTTCACCGAACGGCACATGTACCAGAGAACAGATTGTTACTTTCTTATGGAGACTCATGGGAGAACCTGAACCTGAGACAGAAAGCCATTTCACAGATGTTGCACCGAGCGCATGGTATTACAAGCCGATCACATGGGCGGCTGAAAAGAAGATTACGGTCGGTCTTAACGACGGAACAGGCAGATTCGGAGTCGGTCAGCCCTGCACCCGTGAGCAGTGTGTCACCTTCCTTTACAGAGCAGCCGGAGAACCTGCCGTTACAAGTTATCAGACATTCACGGATGTCAAAGAGAATGCTTATTATTACAAATCAATCTCATGGGCAGCCTCCAACGGCATTACGGTAGGACTGAATGACGGAACGGGCAGATTCGGCGTCGGCCGTAAGTGCACTCGTGCAATGATCGTAACATTCCTGCACAGATACAATCTGCTGGAAAAATAAAACAGAATTACATCTGATACAAAAAACGGAGCAGCCTGAACTACTCCGTTTTCAGTGAGGTGACTCTGCATCAGGACATCGCTTCAATCCGCTCCTTTCTTGAAAATTCAAGAGCTTCCCTGAAATCGATCAGCTCAAATGCTCCTTCTGCATAGCATTTCAGGATCAGATCAATCTCACTGTCCTGCATCTCTTCCTCCAGAATCGCACTCAGAAATTCTTTCAATGTCATATTCAGCATGACTTATAATCCTCACTTTCGTCATTACATATATTTCCTTTTTCTGTCATGATTCCTCATCAATTCTTAAGATGAACTTTTTTTCATCTTATGGTTTCCATTCTCTCTTTTTTCCGATGGTGAAATATGCTAACTTTAAGTTATCGAAGCACAGACGCAAGGAGAAAAGCTGTGACAAGAAAGATCATCGTTCTGATTCTGTCATTTGTAATGATTTTTTCGTCTTTTCATATCTCATTAAAGGCCGAAGAAGTCATTTCAGATGAAAATGAGCCTGTAAATACAGAAGTACCGGAAGAGAATGAAGGTGACCCTGAAGAAACGGAAGAACCCGTTGAACCGGAAGAACCGGTTGAGACAGAAGAACCTGTTGAAACTGAACCGCCGGCGGAAGAAACACCCGAACCGACAGATCCTCCGGTTTTGATCATGCCTGAATTTGAAGAGCCGGTGATTGAAGTCAAAGAAGAAAATCCGGAAGAAACTGCGACAGAAGAAGAAAACCCGGAAGAGAATACCGAAGAGGAAGAACCTGAAGAAATCATTGAAGAGGATAGTGAAGAAGTTTTCGTTGCGCCGACCGGAACGGTATATACATCACTTTCCGATGTATCGTGCTTTGACTATACAAAGCGGCCTGCACTTGCCAAACGTCTCAATGATGCACTGAAGGGAAGTATCGGATTAACTGACGGCAATCGTGAAGAAGTGATCGCAAGACTCGGTACACATGCGGTGATCCCGGGACTGACGCTCTGGGCGGCCAACCGCAGGCATTCCGGTCAGTCATGTTTCATCTATGCAGTCGGCATTTACCATACATTGTTCGGCGAAGATCCGTATCTGACACACAGACATTCGGAAACAGTTGAAGATGCGGCAGGACTGACACTGGTATCCTATGAAGCTTTTGTGGAGGCAAATGTCAGAAGAGAGCCCGGAGCGTATCTGAGAACAGCCGGACATTCACTGATCATTCTTTCCTATGATGAACACGGTCTGATTGTCCTTCATGGCAATGTCGGCAATGACGGACTGATCTGCATCAGTGATTACACATGGGATGAATTCAACACCGCCATCATGCTGAACGGCAATACATATATCGAAAGAATCTATCAGCCGACTGAATCGTATCTGAATGAAAGATATCCGCTAAGCGAGGCATGGAAGTGGCACGATGATTCTTCCGACAGCTTTGACTCAAAAGCAGTCAGAACTGATGAGATCTCCATGATTTTCGATCAGGACAATTTCCTCTCTGATCCGCGTTCACTGAACCCGGAAGCAGCGAAGAATGCGATGGCTTTATCACTTGCCGCATCTGATAAATCAAAGATCGTATCCCTGTATAAGCAGATGGGAATCGAAGAAGAACAGATTCATACCGATGAAGATCATCAGTATACAATTGCATATCAGACTTTCACTGATTCCGAGAAACAGGAATATGAATTGTTCCTGATCGCACTCAGCGGCAAAGAACTGTATCCGGACTTTGAAATTCAGGGAAGAATTGAAGAAAAGCTGAAGGAAATCATCGCAGCTGAAACTGAAGATACCCTTGCATCAGAACATATCTTCTTCATCACGGGATATGGTTCAGGCGGTGCGATTGCCAATCTGCTGGCTAAGAAAATGAGTGAATCGGAACTCTTCGGTGATCTTTCAAATGAATGCAATGTCTCTTGCTATACATTCGCATGTCCGCCTGTGGCAGAAGTCACTGAGACTGATCGGAAGTTTGCCAATATCCATAACTTCATCCGCAAAGATGATCTGATTTCATATCTGAGTGTCGGGAATCCGGGACTTGGAAGATATGGAGAAGATATAGATCTTTGTGAAAATGAGCGTCTGAATGCAAATGTCATGCGCAGATTTGCGGCTGCCAATGCAAGAGCTCTGAATCCGGCTGAGATTGATCTTTATCTTTCATCGCTCAATAACACCGAGATCATGGAGCAGGCAAAGCCTTATCTCAAAGCAATCCTGGAAGAAAAGAAAAGCTTCCGTTCTGTTTCTTCTGTTCTGATGTACAGACATCAGGATGTGATGGCAGTTCTGCAGAGAAGCTGGCTGGATCATCTGATGCAGTGCGTTCTGCATGAAGCAGAATATGACTTTATCAGTGAAATTGAGTCAGTCAGAAAAATGACAGAAGAATTTGAAAAAGAAACAGAAAAACTGGATGAAGAAGAATTCAGGGAATGGCTGGAAGAAAACAAAGAAAAGCTCAATGAGCTCAAAGAATATCTGACTCACGGTACAGATGCTGAGAATGCACAGAGTTTCCGCAAAATTTCTGAAGATCTGACGGCTGTGCTCAATGTATTCAGTGAAGTGTCTTCCGAAACAATCCGCTTCCTTTCACTGTTTGTTTCGGATCAGGACAATATGACAGAACGGATGTTCGATATCCATGATATCCAGACATTCAACCTCTTCATCAGCTCTTTGTATTACGGAGACAGCGGCTGGGAAGGATATGCCGGAAATCTTTCCGATCTGAATCTTTCAGAACAGAAGATCAGAAGTATCGGCGATCATTGTTTTGAAAATGTCAGACTTGATTGCGACATGGATCTTTCTTCTCTGACCTATATCGGTGAATCTGCATTTGCAGGTACGGATCTCAGGAAGGTGACACTCTCGGAAAAAGTTAAGGAAATCAAAGAGAATGCATTTGAAGACAATGAGAATCTGATGATTTTTGTCAATCATGATACATACGGTGCAAAGTATGCACTTGACCATGATCTTCTCTGCATCTTCCCGGATCTTAAGCCGACATCCATCAGGCTTGAAGAAACTGAACTCGAACTGAAAGAAGATGAAAAGCATCAGCTTGAATATGTCCTTGAACCGGAACACATTCTGAAAAATGTGACATGGGAATCAAGTGATGAAACCATCCTGCAGGTTGATGAGAACGGCCTGATTCACGCACTCAAAGAAGGAACGGCATCTATTACAATCAAAACAGAAAATGATCTGAGTGCTGAATGCAGAGTGAAAGTAAAGCCTGCTGCAAAGCCAAAGCCTTCTGAATCTCAGGATGTGAAGAAAAGAAAAGACAACCTCGCAGAAACAGCTTATTGATTGAGATAAATCTGTGCCCCGGTCAATTCTGAAGGCACAGATTTTAATATTGCCGGAAAACCTGAGGCGGATGACGCACCATGCATTAATCATTGAAGTAACCAAACAAAGAGGAGGGTGACAATGAATATGAAAAAAATAATCTGTCTGCTGTTATGCGGCCTGCATGTCTTTCTTCATTGACCGTTGCAAAGGCGGGTGATACGGAAACACCCGAGTGGATGTTCGGGGATGCAGCGGATGATTCAAGATATTTCTATGAACCTGTCTACTGGGCTTACTTCCATAAGCCTGTTCAGATCACAACCGGCACAAGCCATACACAGTTCTCTCCTGACAAAAACGTCACCAGAGGACAGATGGTAACATTCCTTTACAGACTGGCAGGAGAGCCTGAAGAAGAAGGTTCAAAGACATTCGATGATGGTCGATCCTTCCAGATATTATGCAAAAGCAATCTCATGGGCTGCTTCCAAAGAATTACAACCGGTTATTACGGAACCAACAATTTCGGACCCGATGACAACTGCACCAGAGAGCAGATTGTCACATTCTTATGGAGATATGCAGATACTCCTGCACCTGCAAAGAGTGCATCCTTCACTGATGCAAAAGCCGGGACATATTATCTTGATGCATTGAGCTGGGCAGCTGAAAACGGAATCACGGTTGGCCTGAATGACGGAACCGGCAGATTCGGCGTCGGCCATACCTGCACAAGAGGAATGTGCGTCACTTTCCTCTACATATAATGAGCTGTAAGCTGAATGAAAACATTCAAATAAATTCTGTGAATAATCCTGCTGTTCTGACGGCAGGATTTTCATTTACTGATCAATGGATATTGTATAATTTGGTTATGAATGCGGAGTAAAAAGCCGCGGGGAGAACATCATCATGAAATCGACTGTCAGGAAATGTATTTTGATCAATCTGCTCATCATCATTGTATGCTTTGTCATGGATGCGTTTGACATCCTTGCAGGATTCAATATTCATCTGATTTCCAAAATGAATTTCGGTGTCTGGACACTTGTCGCAGTGATCTCTTCAGTTCTGACGCTCTATGCAATCTGGAAGAAAAATGAGCAGGAAAAGAAGGAATCCGCAAGAAAGACAGCTGAATATATGATCAAGATCCTGAGTGAAGAATATCCGCGTGTGGTTGAAGGCAAAGCTGATTCTTCATCAGTTACATCTGTCTTCGATGCACTTCAGCCTTATCTGATTGCCGGCAGATTCACCCAGAAGGAAATTCAGGACCTGATTCATATTCATGTATATGTTCTGAAATCCAACAGAATGTCGGAAGGTGAAAAAGAAAGCCTGAAGCAGATGATTCAGAGCGTGCTGAATCCGAGAAGGTAAGATTCAGGTTTCTTATGGAAAGAGATGAAATCGTTAAAGAATTATTCAGAATGAGAGATGCAGAATATGCATCTTTTCAGAAGGAACTGATACCGGGTGTCGGTGAAACAGAAATGATCGGTGTCAGAACACCTGACTTAAGACGTTTTGCTTCTCAGCTCATGAAGGAAGGAAAGTCGGAAGGTTTTCTCAATCAGCTGCCTCATGAATATTTTGATGAAAATCAGCTTCATGCCTTCATGATTTCAAAACTGAAGAATTTTGATGAATGTATAAATCAGGTCAATCGCTTTCTTCCGTATGTCGATAACTGGGCGACCTGCGATCAGCTTTCACCGGCTGTTTTTGCAAAAAACAAGGAAAAGCTTCAGCCGCATATCAGAAGGTGGATCGGATCAAAGGAAACATATACGGTCCGTTTTGCGATTCGGATGCTGATGGGATATTTTCTGGATGATGTTTTTGATCCGGTCTATCCGGAAATGGTTGCGGCTGTGTCTTCTGATGAATACTACATCAACATGATGATCGCGTGGTATTTCGCAACTGCACTTGCCAAACAATATGATGCCGTGATTCCTTATATCGAAGAAAGAAGACTGAGTGCATGGACACATAACAAAACCATTCAGAAATGTGTTGAGAGCTATCGTATTTCCGATGAACATAAGGCATATCTCAGAACACTGAAGGTCAGAAAATGAAATCGTTCTGATTTTAGACGGAAACGTCCATAGAGTCGGAAAGATATTCAGAGCTTTGATACTGTATAATGCAGTTAAGTATTCCGGTTTTCAGGAGGATTGAATCAATGAAAATTTTGCTTGATCTGATCACTTCACCGATCGGTAAGGTGTGTGGATTTGTCTGTTTCTTTACAGCCGTCCTTTATATCTCATCCATCTTTTCCTTTGCATCAAAGGATACAATCAAACAATACCGTGCTGCGATCGGTTCAAATATCGGCGTCAAAGTACTCCTTGTGCTTGCGGCGCTCATCGGACTTCTCAGCAGTATTCCGTTCAACTATCTGGTATCGCTGAGTCATAACCGATATCCTCTGTACAATATGCCTGACGGCGGATATTGCTATGAAGCAGATGTGACGGATGATGCCGGCAGTACATATGAGAAGGTGCCTGTCTGGATTGTCAAATACGGTTCAAACCGGGAGCTCTGTTCGATTTATCTGGATTCAGGAAAAGTTGATATTGCCGAAGGGTCGGTTGAACGTGACGGAACATGTCTTGCAAAGACGGAAAGCGGAAAAGAATATACAATCACTGTTTCCGATCAGCTGACATCAACACAAGAGGAACCGATGATGATGTCGGGGAAGAGTATTTTCGGATATCTCTTTGATACCCTGGCAGTGATCGGCAGCTTCATGCTGGTAAATACAGTCCTTCTTACAAGAAATGAACATTGAGCAGATGTGCACATGCATCTGCTTTTTAACTGCTCTGATATAATCTGTATATGAGATTATTTACGGCAATTCTGCCTGATGAAGCAGAGATTCAGGCGCTGAAAACAATTCAGGATGAAATGAAGAAGCAGGGCTTTTACGGCCGCTTCACAGATCTTTACAACCTTCACATGACACTCATTTTCATCGGTGAATATGATGATCCCGATGAGGTCCTTGATCTTATGGAGGAAATTCCTTTTGAACATGTGCAGCTGAAACCGAAAGAGATCAGAAAGCTGAATGATCTGTATGCATTGATCTTTGAAGAAGATCAGAATCTGAGCGCATATGTCAGAAAACTGAAAAGAAAGCTGGAAGAAAACGGAATTCCTTATGACCGGAAATCATTCCTTCCCCATGTCACATTGTTAAGAAAAGCTTCCGGAAAAGCTGACCGGCTGATCCAGGAGAGAATGGTGAATTTTGAATGGGATGCGCATGGTGTTTCATTGATGAAATCTGAATCCGGCAGAAACGGAATGATTTACACAGAGCTCGGATATATCCCGGAGGAGACAGGAGAAATTGCGATGGCTGATACAAAAACAATGGCTGAAAAATGGAATATGACCAAAAAGACTGTCGCATCTTTGTGCGCGCACGGCTTTATTCCGGCTGCCGACAAGATCAACGGCAAATGGGAAATTCCGGAAACTGTTCCCAAACCGCCGTGTTCGGTGAGATTTGCACTCAGGTATCTTTCAAACATCGAAATGATCAATGAAGGAGCAGTACCGAAATTTTTTCTCTACGGTAAGAAAACAGAAGAGATCGTGGATGCCTATGAATATCTGAAGGATCTTGGCTTCTGCACGGATTTCAGATGGATCAGCGAAGACGGTGAGATCGATTTTCAGAAGACGTTCACCGGTGTGAAGCTGACAAATGCCGGCAGGGAGTTCATGAAGAAAAATGCAGGAAGCGGCAGCGATGAAGACAGCTCTTCCTTTGAAATCTCTGTTAACGGCAAAGCAGGCAGTTCAAATCTTCCGGTTGAAGGAAGTGTCAATGTGAAATACAGCCGTAAGTCAAAAGAATAGCAGACAGGAGAATTGAGATGAAAACAGCAGTGATCGGCGTCGGCAATATGGGCAGCAAATACGCACCGCATGATCGACCTGCCTGAAAGAGGAAGTGAAGAAGAGAAGGTCTTTGAAAAAGAATTTGAATCTTATCTGAATGAAAAAAGAAGATGATTCGGTAAGAATAAACAGAAAACAGACACATTTAATACAGGAGGAATCTCATGATGAAACGAATTCTGATGATAATATCTGCTGTCTGTATGATTGCCTGCAGCAGTGCAGAGACAGTGCAGAATAATCCTGAAACCGAAACACCGGATGTCACAGCTTCTGCAGAGCCTGCTTTGGAAACAGAGACGATCATTGAAACGGAAACAGAACGGATTTCCCTGTATATTCCGGATGAATTTGACATCAGAAAAGATGAAAACTTCATCAGGATTTACTGCCGCAGAGATCCGGAAACAGAGATGATTATTTACTTTCAGAAGGGTTTCGGAGTCTGCGGAACCGGCCTGAAAGAAGAAAAGACAGCCATCAACGGCAGAGCGGTGACAATCGGAACTTATGATGACAATAAATACTGGAATTTTGCAGTGTTCAAAGTCGGTGAAAAAGATTTTGCCCTGACCAGATCGGGAGCCTGGGAAGGCGATGAACTGAATGAGTTTGCCGATCAGATGCTGTCGAGCGTTGTGATTGAATCCTTGGGAGTGTAAAAGCAGATTCACTTCTGTTATGATCTTGTCTGACAGAAAGGATCATCAATATATGAAATACAATGAAACAACGGAATACATGCTCGATGTGATGAAGCGTCTGCTTGCCATTGACAGCCCGACCGGTTTTACACAGAAGGTCAGTGAGGCGGCAGTTTCCGAATTTAAAAAGCTCGGCTTTGAAGCATCTCTGACCAATAAAGGATGTGTCTTATGCAATCTTGGAGGAGAAGGAAATCCGGTGATTGTCACTGCTCATCTTGATACACTGGGTGGAATTGTTTCCGAAGTCAAGGCAAACGGCAGACTGAAGATTTCCAATCTCGGCGGTCTGAGAGCAGTCAACTGCGAAACAGAAAATGTCCGCATCTATGCAAGAAACGGAAAGGTATATGACGGATGCCTGCAGCTTCTGGATCCGAGCACCCATGTCAATCCGAAGGTCGGCACAGAAGAAAGAACATTTGATACAACCGAGATTGTCATCGATGAAGATGTCCATACAAAAGAAGAAACGCTTGCCCTCGGCATTACAAACGGATGCTTTGTCTGCTTTGATCCGAGAACCGTGATCACGGAAAGCGGCTATCTCAAATCCAGATATCTGGATGACAAGCTGGCAGCGGCTGTATTGTTTGCATTGGCCAGAAAGGTGAAAGAAGGAAAACTTTCCCTGAAGCGGAAAGTATATCTCTTCTTATCAACTTATGAAGAAGTCGGCCATGGCGGAAAGGCAGGCCTGCCTTCTGATGCGGAAGAGATTCTTGCAGTTGATATGGGATGCGTCGGTCTTGGTCTTGAAGGGAGTGAGCGCAAGGTTTCGATCTGCGCCAAGGATGCGCATGGACCGTATGACTACAGCGTAACAAACGAACTTGTGAGACTCTCTGAAGAAAGAAAGCTGAATTATGCAGTGGATGTCTATCTGAATTACAGCTCGGATGCTCAGGCGGCAATCGCAGCCGGCAAGGATTATAAACATGCATTGATCGGGCCGGGTGTCTATGCTTCGCATGGTTATGAAAGAAGCCATGTCGAGGGAGCTGAAAATACACTCGCACTTCTTGAAGCATATCTCTCTCTGTGAACCGGGAAATATCATCCCGGTTTTTTCGTGCGTGAACTGAAAGCGCTTGTACTGCGGAAACATGCATAAAAAGAATGGATTAAGCAGTGTACATTCTGCGCTGTCATGCTATAATGCCTGCGTTAAAAAACTTCCTTCTTCAGGAAGCAAAAGGAAAGGGTGACTTATGGGCGGATTCTTTGCGGCAGCACTCAAAGAAGACTGTGTCTTCGATTTATTCTACGGAACAGATTATCACTCTCACTTAGGTACAAGAAGAGCCGGACTTGCAGTCTATGGAAAGAACGGCTTCAACCGCGCAATCCACAACATCGAGAACTCTCCGTTCAGAACAAAATTTGAACGTGATGTTTCCGATATGGAAGGCTACATGGGAATCGGATGTATTTCCGATTACGATCCCCAGCCGCTGATTGTGCGTTCCCATCACGGAACATATGCAATCACAACGGTCGGCAAGGTCAATAACACCGATGAAATTGTCGAGAAGATCTTCAGCAATTCAAAGAGCCATTTCATGGAGCTCAGCGGCGGTGAAATCAACAAGACCGAACTTGTCGCAGCTCTGATCAACCAGCAGGACAATCTGGTGGAAGGAATCAGATATGCCCAGCAGATGATTGACGGATCCATGTCAATTCTGCTGTTAACGCCGAAAGGAATCTTCTGCGCCAGAGACAGACTGGGCAGAACGCCTGTTTTAATCGGTAAAAAAGAAGAAGGATACTGTGCAACCTTTGAATCCTTCGCCTATATGAAACTCGGATATACAGACTGCAGAGAACTCGGCCCGGGTGAAATCGATGTCATTACGCCGGATGGCTGTACGGTACTGGCAGCACCGGGTAAGAAGATGAGGATCTGCACGTTCCTGTGGACTTATTACGGTTATCCGCCCAGCCGCTATGAAGGCGTCAGCGTTGAAGCAATGCGCTATGACTGCGGCAAATACATGGCAAGAAGAGATGGCCTGACTAGAGATGATATCGATACTGTCGCAGGCGTTCCCGATTCGGGACTGGGACATGCGATCGGCTATGCGAATGAATCTCATGTGCCGCATTCCAGACCGTTTATCAAATACACACCGACATGGCCGCGTTCCTTCATGCCGACAATGCAGACAAAGCGTGATCTGATTGCGAAGATGAAGCTGATTCCGGTCCATGAACTGATTGACGGTCAGAGACTGCTTCTGATTGATGACTCGATCGTCAGAGGAACACAGCTCAGAGAAACAACCGCATTCCTTTACGAAAGCGGCGCCAGGGAAGTTCATGTCCGTCCGGCATGTCCGCCGATTATGTTCGGCTGCAAATATATCAACTTCTCAAGATCCACAAGCGATATGGAACTGATTGCCAGAAGAATTATCGCTGAAGAGGAAGGCGGAGATGTTGAAAGAGATATTCTGGATGATTATGCAAATCCCGACAGCGACCGCTATCACAAGATGCTGGAAAGAATGAGAGAGCAGATGGGTTTCTCCTCCCTCAAGTTCAACCGCATGGATGATATGGTGAAGGCAGTCGGTATTGACGAAGAAAATCTCTGTACTTATTGCTGGAACGGCAAAGAATGATTGATGAAAGAGGCTGAGGCCTCTTTTCTCTTTGGGCGACTATGGTGTAACATGATACTGAAAACTGATATGGATTGTTTCGGGTGCTGCGGGGATGACTGAAAGTGATCTGCCGCATGTGAAAAGGGAAACAGGTGGGAATCCTGTACGAACTCGTCACCGTATCCGGAGGGTGAATGCCATCATGCCATTGGGAAACTGAGAAGGCGGCAATTTCACAATGCTCCGCAAGCCGGGAGACCTGCCCGAAGCAGTGCGATAGTCACGAGAAACTGACTGCACGGGTACTGTCCGCAAAGAAAGGGAATGATCTCTTCTTTTTGTGATACGCTCTTCAGTCTGATTTCTGAAGAGTTTTCTTTTTGGAGGAATGAGAAGATGAAAGACAAAAAACCATTTATTTTAATCGCATGTATTCTTGTTGCTGCCGCATTGATGTTCGGCATCTATCTGAAAAACAAACCGGAAGCGGAGCCGACGACAGGCAAGAAGCACGTCACGGTTGAGGTTGTTGATGATACCGGCAAAGTCAGTGAATACGTCACTGATACAGATGCTGAATATCTGAAGGGACTGATGGATGAACTGATGAAAATCACCGATTTCACTTATGAAGGAAGCATCAGTGAATACGGACTTTATATCAATTCCATCAACAAACTTGAAGCAAAGTATGATGACAACGGCGCATACTGGGCAATCTATGTAAACGGTGAATACGGTCAGTATGGTGCCGATGCACAGCCTGTCAATGACGGCGATGTATTCAGATTTGCCTATGAAATTTATCAGGAATGAGTGAAAGAGGCCTTTCGATCCGCAGACTGATCTATATTGCGGTCATGACGGCAATTCTTGAAGCTGCGAAAATATCGCTGAATGCAATTGCCAATGTGGAGCTGATCACGCTTCTGGTCATTATATTTACGAAGCAGTTCGGCTGGCGCATGAGCCTGCCGGTTGTCATTCTGTTTGCATTCATTGAATGTACATACTGGGGATTCGGAACCTGGTCGATCGTCTATTTCTACATGTGGCCGCTTCTTGTGTTTCTGGCTCATTTATGCAGACATGCAGAATCGGTATGGACATATGCAGCCCTGTCGGCGGCTTTCGGACTGACATTCGGGGCATTCTGTTCGGTTTTGACAGTGTTTATCGGCGGCTTCAAAGCAGCAATCTCGTTCTGGATTGCCGGAATTCCTTATGATCTTGTGCATTGCGCAGCCAATTTCATCATCTGTGTTCTGCTTTATGTACCTTTGAACAGAGCACTTGAAATTATGAAGCGAAAAAGCGGAATATCCTTTCCGGAATGAAACCGGGAAGGATATTTTCTGTTTCTGCCATGCCTGCACATCTGTTAAACTGTTGGTAGGAAATAATTGGAGGAAATGATCATGTACAGACTGATTGCAAGCGATCTTGATGAAACGCTGATTAAGGCAGACCGCACCGTCTGCGAAGAGAATATTGAAGCAATTAAAAAATTCATGGATAACGGCGGCTATTTCGTATGCGCCACAGGCAGACCGTTCTTCACGGCATTCGGAACTCTGAAAGAACTCGGCCAGTATGAAAAGGAAGGACAGTATGTCATTTCCTTTAACGGCGGTGCAATTACCGAAAACAAAGGAAACAGACTGCTTCATTACGAAGGCATCACATTTGAACAGGCAAGCGAACTCTACAAGCGCGGCCTGAAATATGATGTCTGCATGCACGTCTACACACTCGATACGGTTTATACCTATAATATGAATCCGGGCGAAGTTGCATATCTTGACAACAGACAGGAGTTCACGGAAATTTTCACAGACAACATTGATTTCCTCAAAGATACCGAGATTGTCAAATGCCTCTATGAAAATACCGATCATGAATATCTGCGCTCCATTGCGGCTGAGCTGACCGACATCACGGATGACATGGATGTTTCCTATTCATCCAACCGCTATCTTGAATTCAATAAAAAAGGCGTCAACAAAGGTGCCGGACTGCTGAGACTGGCAGATCTGCTCGGGATTGATCATAAAGACACCATCGCAATCGGTGACAATTACAATGACCTTGCGATGATCAAAGCGGCAGGCCTGGGAGTCGGCGTGGCCAATACGATTGAATCCATGAAACCGGAATGCGATGTGATCACGGAAAGAGATTGCGATCATGGCGCAGTGGCGGAAGTCATCGAAAAATACGTATTCGGAAATAAATGAAAAAAAGGCTGAATCACCTATGATCTGATGATTCAGCTTTTTAAATCTGTTCAGTGGGTGAAGATGCTGTCGGCATACCGTACGGATGCCATGGCATCTTTTCCATATGCATCGGCACCGATGGAATCAGCATATTCCTGAGTCAGGACAGCACCGCCGACAATGACTTTTGTATCGGGTTTTCTCTCTCTGAGAAGCTTGATGGTTTCCTCCATCGCACCGACCGTTGTTGTCATGAGGGCAGATAAACCAACCAGTCTGATATTCTCTCTGATCGCTGTCTCAACGATTGTTTCCGGTGCGACATCCTTGCCAAGATCAATCACCTCATAGCCATAGTTTTCCATCATGACTTTGACAATATTCTTGCCGATGTCATGGATGTCGCCTTTGACGGTCGCAAGGATAATACGGCCCTTGATTGTCTGCTCGGATGCGGAAAGACTTTCCTTGATCGGCACAAATGCGGCTTTGGCGGCATCTGCGCTCATCAACAGCTGAGGCAGGAAGATTGATCCTGATTCATATCCTTTTCCCACTTCATCAAGAGCAGGGACGATTTCTTCTTCAATGATGCGGAGTGCCTCGATCCCGTTATTCAATGCTTCGGATGCGGCAAGCTCTGCCTTTGATGCCAGGCCTTTGACAATGCATTCATGAAGATTGCTTCTGGAGATGTCTGCTGTTTCTTTCTGTGCCGGTTTTACGGCAGCAGGTGCTTTCATTACCGGCGCATCTGCATATGCTGTAATATAATCCATGCAGTTGGGATCTTTGCCAAGCAGCGCATTGGTGCTGCGGTAAGCGGCCATGATTTCTGCATTGTTGGGATTGATGATCGCGGCTGAAAGGCCGTTGTTCATTGCCATTGCCAGGAAATAGGCATTGACGACAGAGCGCTGGGGAAGGCCGAAGGAGATGTTGGAAACACCGAGAATGGATTTGACATGAAGTTCATCACGGACACGTCTGATTGTTTCAAGAGTTGTGAGCGCGCTGGAGGAATCGGCAGAGACAGTCATGCATAAACCGTCGATGATGAGATCCTTCGGCTCAATCCCATAGTCTTCGGCAGCTTTGAGAATTTTCTTTGCCACATTGATGCGTCCGTCCGCTGTTTCGGGAATCTTTTCATCAAGACAAAGCCCGACTAACACACCGCCGTATTTTGCGATCAGCGGCATGACAGAACGGATTGTTTCATCTTTGCCGTTGACCGAGTTGATCATCGGCTTGCCGTTGTAAATGCGCATTGCCCGTTCGAGTGCTTCGGGATCGGAAGAATCAAGCTGTAAGGGAAGAGGTGTCAGTGCCTGCAGCTTTGTGACAACTTCCGTCATCAAAGCCGGCTCATCGATTTCCGGCAGGCCGACATTGACATCGAGGATATCGGCACCGGCTTCTTCCTGTTTCAATCCTTCGGTGATGATGTAATCGATATTGTGATCACGAAGTGCCTGCTTGAATGCTTTCTTGCCGGTGGGGTTGATACGCTCACCGATGATCACTGTCTTATCTTCGATCAATACTTCACGCGACCAGGAAGAAACGACCGTTCTGTTTTTATATGTCTGCTTTCTGAAAGGCTTTTTTGAAATGACTTCTTTCAGCTTTCTGATATGTTCGGGTGTTGTTCCGCAGCAGCCGCCGACTGCCTGCACATTGAGATCGGTGATCTGATCCATTAACTCTGCAAACTCATCGGCCCCGACCGGATAAACCGTCATGCCGTGTCGTGTGACAGGCAGGCCGGCATTCGGATTGACAATGACCGGGATTGAAGCCGCGGCAGTGAGTCTTCTGACAATCGGTAACATTTCCCGCGGGCCGAGCGAGCAGTTGACGCCAAGCGCATCGACTTTGAGTCCTTCCAGCATGGCAACTGCAGCTTCAATGGAACCGCCGGTCAGCAGCTTGCCGTTTTCATCAAAGGTGAGGGTAATGCACACCGGCAGATCGCAGCTCTGCTTTGCGGCAACGACGGCAGCCTTTGCCTCATAGGTGTCATTCATCGTTTCAATCAATACAAGATCGGCACCTGCCTTCGAGCCGGCTTTAATCGATTCTGAAAAAAGATCAACTGCATCTTCAAACGAGAGATCGCCCAAAGGTTCAAGCAGTTTGCCGCTCGGACCGATGTCGATTGTGATGAACGCATCTTCTCTGCCGCATTCATGTCTTGCTTTTTTGGCAAGCTCAACAGCGGCAGTGATGATTTCTTCGACATTGTCAGGATAGTGAAGGCGGTTGGCACCGAATGTGTTGGCATTGAAAATATCGCAGCCGGCATTCAGATAGCCTTTGTACAATTCCATGATTCTTTCCGGATATTTCAGATTCCATTCTTCGGGAAGCTCGCCTCCCTTTAAACCCATTTTCTGAAGAACAGATCCTGTACCGCCGTCAAAAAACAGCCATTCATTTCCGATTCGTTCTCTGAATGTTTTCATTCATCTTCCTCCTCATGGTGATCTTCAAAACTGTCAGAATCAGTGTCGGCCGCTTCAAGTCCGATGAAGGCAGTCACTGATTTGAAAGGTGTCATCAGCAGTGAGTCATTCAGTGTCAGTCCGATTTCCTTCGGCAGGTTGATCAGAGAAAAGATCAGCTTCTGTGTGGAAAGATCCAGATCGCCGTACCCGGGTGAAAAGCGGGGATGCGTCTTCATGTGATCGCGTTTTGCTTCGATGGTGATCATTCTGTTGACATGATCGCACACCTCTTCGCACATGGCGGCTGATGCAGCCTGAAGAACAGCTGCTTTCGACATCGAAAGAATGCTGTATCTCTGGATCAGTCTGTCCACATCCGCTCCTAATGTCACCGCCATGATTGTGACTTCCCTGCATCCGGCAAGATTGTCCGCAAGATTTCTGCTTCTGATCATGTGGGATTCGATACACGGATATCCTTCCCGGAAAATCAAAGGGAAACGGACATAAATGTAGCGGGGATGCGCAGTCTGTTCAAGAAGCGCAACACACTCCTCGATCAGAGAGTCTGTTTCCTCATCGATGGCATTCATCATGCCGAGATAGCGTCTGATTTCTTTTCTGCTGATATTCATCTGATGATTTCCGAAAGGTTATTGAGAATGCCTTCGGCCACATCCGGCTTGTTCATTGAATAGACATGGATGTGCTTCACGCCGTTGGCAATCAGATCGATGATCTGCTCTGAAGCATAGACAATGCCTGCCTGCTTCATTGCGGCAGGATGATCTGCAAAGGTATCGACGATTGCCCGGAAGCGTTCCGGTACATTTGTGCCGGAAAGGGCAACCGAACGGGCAAGCTGCTTTGCATTGGTGATCGGCATGATGCCGGCAAGAATGGGAACGTTGATGCCTGCTTCGCGGGCACGGTAGAGAAAGTTATAGAAGATGTTGTTGTCAAAAAACATCTGGGTTGTCAGGAAATCACAGCCGGCATCCACCTTGGCTTTGAGATATTTCAGATCCATGTTTTTATTGCGGCTTTCAACATGTCCTTCCGGATAGCAGGCTCCGCCGATGCAGAGATCCGTCTTCTCCTTGATGTAGGCAATCAGATCGCTGGCATGCTCAAAGTCATGTTCAACAATGCCGTCAGAGGGCAGATCGCCTCTTAAAACCATGATGTTGTCAATCTGCTCATTCACATAGGTTTCGACCATATGATCGACATGTTCTTTTGAAGAGCCGACGCATGTCAGATGAGGAAGGACGGGAACGCCCGTATCCTTTTTCAGCTCAGCTGCCAGCTCGGCCGTAAAACCGGCAGTGCTGCCGCCGGCACCATATGTGACACTCATGAAATCAGGATGGAAGGAAGCGATTGTTTCGGAAGCGTTTTTGACAGCGTCGAAGGATTCCGCTCTTTTGGGCGGGAATACTTCAAACGAAAGAGTGATCTTATCTTCTTCAAGCAGTTTACTGATCTTCATGATGTGCCTTCCTCGCTTTTCTTTCCGCGTTGAATCTGGCAATTTCGCTGAGGTCATACGGTGTTTCCTGATAAACGAAATAGTTCAGCCAGTTGGAATAAAGCAGGTTGGCGCTTGATCTCCATGTGCACACAGGCCTCTTTGTATCATCGTCATCGGGGTAGTAGTTATACGGCACATGAATCGGCAGTCCGGCGTTTTTGTCACGCAGGTATTCTTTTTCGAGTGTATCCGGATCATATTCGGAATGACCGGTGATAAAGATCTGTCTTCCCAGATCCGTTGAAATTGCATAGACGCCTGCTTCCTCGCTTTCGGCAAGAATCTTCAGCTGCGGTTCATTCAGAATGTCTTCTTTGCGGATCGCTGTGTGGCGGGAATGGGGAACCATGAAAGTATCATCAAATCCTCTGAACAGGATGGACCCCTTATGTGTCACTTTATGCGGGAAGACACCGAACATCTTTTCAGGCAGGGCAATCTTTTCAATACCGTAGTGATAATACAGGCCTGCCTGCGCTCCCCAGCAGATGTGGAAGGTGCTGTGCACATGGGTGGTTGACCATTCCATGATTTCACATAGCTCATCCCAGTAATCCACTTCTTCAAACGGCATGTGTTCAACCGGCGCTCCGGTGATGACCATTCCGTCATAGTTATTGTTCTTCACATCCTCAAAGCTCTGATAAAAAGCAAGCATGTGCTCCTGAGGTGTGTGCTTGGGCTGTCTGCCGCTGATTGCGAGCAGCTCCATTTCTACCTGAAGCGGTGTGTTTCCCAGTAATCTTGCCAGCTGTGTTTCGGTCACAATCTTCAAAGGCATGAGATTGAGCACAAGTATTCTCAGCGGTCTGATCTGCTGGCTTTCCGCTCTTGTTTCCCGCATGACGAAGATATTCTCGGATTCAAGAATATCAGCTGCAGGCAGTTCATTCGGAATTCTGATCGGCATAGGTAACCTCCCTTAAATTAATAAACCGATGTCTTTTCATCATGACATCGGTATTCTTTCTGTTTACGTTGATTTGCATCAGACATACGAAAGAATGCCGTTATCGCTCCGGCATACGCATTCGGATGCTGTTGTTGATCGAGTTTGTTTTCACCTGATTCTCCCCGGTATTAACAATATATTAATGATTAACATGCATAAAAGCAAATGACTTTTCCCTGACACACATGATCTGCAAAAAGATTTTCATAAAAATTTCCGGGAAATCTGTGACCTGCCATACATGAATCCTGTGTATCAAGGTGAAAGGGCAAAGAAGCCCGGAGGTTAAGAATATGATGAAAGCAATGATCGCAGGTGCAGCAGCACTCGCAATGTTAACAGGTGCAGTAATGAATACAGAAACAGAAAACAAATAAATGCTCAGTGGGTGGACAGAATCAGATGAACCGGAGATGACAGAAGAACTGAAAGAAATCTTTGAAATCGCAACAGAGGATCTGATCGGTGTGACATATACTGACAAAGACGGAAATGCACTCATGCAGATCCGCAAGGCAGCCGGGGAAGATGATATCAGCGGTGATTACAATGCATATGATTCTGCAGAAGAGATTCCTGTCGGTTCAAAGACAGTCACATTGAAAGGGAATGATCAGATGGTGAGTCTCATGATCTTTACGGAAGACGGATACAGTTATTCGGTGCGTATGAGTGAAGGATTATCACGTGAAGATGCACTGAAGCTGGCAGAGATGATTCATTGAACGGGAAGGTGAAAAGCCTTCCTTTTTCAGCGGTATAGACTGAAGCTATATGCGGGCATGTCAGTTTTTGTTTCCGAAACAATCTGCTAGAATTTGATTGATTCAGAAAAGAGGAATTGTTTATGACCATCCAGCAGATTCTTTATGCGATCGTCATCGCCGAAAAAGGCTCCATCAACAAAGCAGCTGAAACACTTTATATTTCCCAGCCTTCACTCACAAGTGCTGTTCAGGAGCTTGAAAAGTCAATCGGCATTCAGATTTTCAACCGCAGCGGCAGAGGTGTCACACTCACCAACGACGGCAGAGAATTTCTGCTGTATGCCCGTCAGGTTTATTCCCAGTATGAAAACCTTGAAAACCGCTATTCAAATAAGGAACAGATCAAAAAGAAGTTCGCTGTTTCCACCCAGCATTACTCCTTTGCGATCAAAGCTTATGTGGAGATGGTCAAGAAATTTGATACGGCAGAATATGAATTTGCAATCATGGAAGAAAGAACAAGAGAAGTGATTTCCGATGTCGCAAACATCCGCTCGGAAATCGGCATTCTCTATCTTTCCGATTTCAACAGGAGTGCCATCACAAAGATCCTGAGAACAAACAATCTTGAATTCCATCATCTGATTGACTGTCAGGCTTATGTTTATATCTATAAGGATCATCCTCTGGCAAAGAGAAAATCCATCCGCCTGGATCAGCTTTATGACTATCCCTGTCTGCAGTTTGATCAGGGAGATGATGTCTCGTTCTACTTTGCCGAAGAAATTCTTTCGACAAATGAATATCCGCGTATCATCAGAGCCAATGACCGGGCAACGATGCTGAATCTGATGGTGGGATTGAACGGATATACCTTGTGCTCGGGAATTATCTGCGAAGAATTAAACGGTGATGATTATGTCGCAATTCCTTACAAAGGCGATGAGAATAATCCGAATGCCTATATGGAAATCGGCTATATCACCAAAGAAAACAGTGTTCTTTCCGAAGTCGGCGCCATGTATATTGAAGAATTGAAGAAATATCTTTCCACTGTGAAGACAGCCCGCAGAAAGAAAAATCAGAAAACAGAAGTCAAATAAAAGCACTGTCCTTCTTCCGTCAGACGGATTTGCAAAGACAGTGAATGTGTGCTTAAATAACAGAGCAGATCACGACTCCGTAAACTTATCCTGGCAGCGTGATCTGCTTTTTTTGTTTTTCAGATTGTATGGAATACCGGTTTCATGCGATCGAAGGTGCAGATTTCTTCAAAGCCGATGTCTTTGAGAATGCCGTAACCTTCATCCAGATGATCTGCGAGCTGCTTTGTGTTATGCGCATCGGAACCGACCGTGATGATCTTGCCGCCAAGATCCCTGTAAAGCTTCAGGATCTTTTTCGAAGGCTGGGTATCGGCAAGCTGATAGCGCCAGCTGGATGTATTCAGCTCAATTCCTTTTTCATCAGCGATTGCCTGCTTCAGGATTTCTGCGATCAGATCTTCAACTTCTTCAAACGGATAGACACCGTTTTTGTCATAGCGGACAATCAGATCGAGGTGGGCAAGCACACAGTAGTTTTTGAATGCCTTCTGAACATTGTAGATTTCACGGTAGTATTCTTCGTTATATTCCTTCTGTGTTTTCCCGCGCTGGAAATCCTGTGTCCAGAATTCCAGGTTGTTGACCTGATGCATGGAAAGCAGAACGAAATCAAGCTGATCCCTGTATGTCTGAAAGAGCTTTTCAAATCTGTCCGTTGTGATTGTCTGGATGCCGAATTCCAGACCTTTTTTGATTGTGATCTGTTTGTAAGTCTCTCTCATCCGGTCGATTTTGGAGAAGTATTCAGGATAATTGACATTGGCAAGAGGATCCATTTTGATGACACCCGAGCTTTTTGCGTCTCCTCCCCGCCATTCGATATTTCCTTCGCTCCAGTCTTTCTTGATGCCGTAATCCACATGATCGGTAAAGCAGATTTCATCCAGTCCAAGCTCAATTGCCCGCTCAATCTGGTGTTCCATCCTTTCAACCGAATCATCTGAAAATTCGCAGTGTAAATGATAATCTGCACGCATAGTGTGTGCTCCTTTCGCAAAATGAAGCTGATTGAATACAGCCTTACAGAACTATTATAACCAATCATGCAACTGCGTGATATGATGATGACGGGGGTTTTTGCATTATGGATGAAAGAGAACTGAAAATACTGGACAGAGCCATTGAATATACATCTTCACTCTCAAGAGGAGTCAATCCGCTCGACAATCACAGACTGTCTGATGCGGATGTGGTGAATGAACCGAAAGTACGCGCATATCTGGAATATGTCGAACAGGTATTGAGAAAATACAGATATGATCAGCTGAATCCGACAGTGCTCGTCAAAGGAAGCGTTCCTTTCTATGTGACAAACGAGCAGCTGAAAAACTATGTCTTTTCCGAAGAACCGATCACGGCCACTGCATTCTGCAGAAAGGTCACTGCCCTTGCAGAGAATCCGGCCATGGCAATGATGAAGGCGGTTGATGTTTCGGCATGGCTCATGCAGGAAGGATATCTTCAGGAAACTGAATACCAGGGCAGGCCGGCCAGAACACCCAGCGCAAAGGGAAGAGAAAACGGCATCTATGCCTATGAAGCGATCAATCAGGACAATGAGAAATACATCAGAGTGACTTACGGACCCAAAGCGCAGCTGCTGTTACTGAGAAATATCAGCAAGGTGATCGGCAGCTACGAACGCAACAAACCGGCAAAAACAGAGAATCAATGAAGACACTCAGGTGTCTTTTTTTTTCAGCCTTCGGGACTCCGGAATGTGTACTTTGCAAATGTAAAAATCATCATGTGAAAATGTCATGAAATGCACGCCTGATAGCAGTGCCATTCTGTATAAACTCTGCTAGAATGATTAATGAAAGAAACAATCCATTGAAAGGATAGAAAGGGGATGCATATCACTTACGATATGCGAAAGGACAATCAAAATGCTTTATGGAACTCTCGAAGCAGGCGGAACCAAAATGCTCTGCGCAGTCGGCAATGAAAACGGCGAAATCTTAGAACGTATTTCCGTACCGACAAAAACACCTGAGGAGACAATGCCTCCGATCATTGAATACTTCAAATCAAAGGACATCGCAGCACTCGGTATCGCATGCTTCGGACCGATCGATCTTCACAAAGACTCCGAAACATACGGATATATCACATCCACTCCGAAACCGGGCTGGGGATATTATGATATCGTCGGCGCTTTAAAGAAAGAACTCAACATCCCGATCGGCTTTGATACCGATGTCAACGGCTCACTGCTCGGTGAAATGACATGGGGATGCGCACAGAGTCTGACTGATGCAGTATATCTGACAATCGGCACAGGCGTCGGCGCAGGTGTTATGACAAACGGAAAGATGCTGCACGGTATGCTGCATCCTGAAGCAGGACACATTCTGCTCAAAGTCCGTGAAGATGACACATACAAGGGACACTGCCCGTTCCACGGCAACTGCCTCGAAGGTATGGCGGCAGGACCTGCCATCGGCGAAAGATGGGGAAAACCGGGTGCTGAACTGACTGACCGTCCGGAAGTCTGGGATCTCGAAGCTTATTACATCGCTCAGGCTCTTGTTGACTACATCATGGTTCTTTCACCGCAGAAGATCATTCTCGGCGGCGGCGTTATGCATCAGGAAAGTCTCTTCCCGCTCATCCGCAACTATGTGAAGGAAATGATGAACGGATATCTCAAGACAAAGGAACTTGAGAATCTTGACACTTACATCGTTCCGGCAAGCCTGAATGATGATCAGGGACTCATGGGCGGACTGAAGCTCGCCATGATGGCTCTGGAAGAAGCTTAAGCATTTCAGAACAGGGGGAATCCACATCAGATTCTCCTTTTTTCATGCCTGCAATTGCAAAAAGTTGCAGAATGCATGTAAATAATTTTCAATTCTGACAGAAATTTTCATGAAAAGGCTTGCAAATCTGAAATCACCATTTATAATACCCGTAAAGCTGAGAAGGGAAGTAGTATCTCCGCAAAAGCTTTCAAGCGAGCCCTGTATGGTGGAAGAGGGTAAAGGAAAGCGGAAAGAACGTGTCCCGGAGCAGGGTCTGCGAAGCATTTGCCGAGTGGATTCCCGTAGAAACCGCGTTAAGGGAAAGAGAGTCCGTTTTCTGATGAAGACGGGAATTAAGGTGGCACCGCGTTAACACGTCCTTTGAGCAACTGCTCGGAGGGCGTTTTTGATTCTATGGGGAGGCAATGATGAAAGAGCGACGAAAATTCATGAGAATACATACAGCCGGTTCAAATACAGACAATGAAATGAAAGAAGAGGAGAAAAAACATGAATAAGGAAAACATCAAAAAAGTCGTACTCGCTTACAGCGGCGGTCTGGATACATCAATCATCATTCCCTGGCTCAAGGAAAACTACAACAACTGCGAAGTCATCGCTGTTTCCGGAAATGTCGGACAGAATGACGAACTCGAAGGCCTTGAAGAAAAAGCATTGAAAACAGGTGCTTCCAAGCTCTATGTGCTGGATCTCACCGATGAATATGCAGATGACTATATCGTTCCCTGCTTAAAGGCAGGCGCTGCCTATGAAGGCTATCTGCTCGGCACAAGCCATGCAAGACCGCTCATTGCCAAGGGTCTTGTAGAAATTGCCCTCAAGGAAGGCGCAGATGCAATCTGCCATGGCTGCACAGGCAAGGGCAACGATCAGGTCAGATTCGAACTTGCGATTGCACACTTCGCTCCCGATATGCCGATCATCGCACCGTGGAGAGAATGGGATATCAAATCAAGAGATGAAGAAATCGATTATGCGGAAGCTCATAACATTCCGCTCAAGATTTCCAGAGAAACAAACTACTCCAAGGACAAGAACATGTGGCACTTAAGCCATGAAGGTCTTGACCTTGAAAATCCCGGAAACATGCCGCAGTATGACAAGCCCGGTTTCCTGGAAATGAGCGTTTCCCCGATGGCTGCGCCGGATGAACCGACTGAAATCGAACTCGAATTCGAGCAGGGCGTTCCTGTGAAGCTGAATGGCGAAAAGATGAGCGTCAAGGAAATCATCCTTGCCCTCAATGAAATCGGCGGAAAGAACGGCATCGGTCTTCTCGACCTTGTTGAAAACAGACTTGTCGGCATGAAGAGCAGAGGCGTTTATGAAACTCCGGCAGGAACCATCCTCTATGAAGCACACTCCTATCTTGAAAGCATTACGCTGGATAAGATGACTGCTCATAAGAAGGCTGAACTGGCACTGACATTCGCAGATCTTGTCTATAACGGACAGTGGTTCACACCGCTGAGAGAAGCACTCAGCGCATTCGTTGATAAAACACAGGAAACAGTCACCGGCAAGGTGAAGCTGATCCTCTACAAAGGAAATGTCATCAAGGGCGGCGTATGGAGCGACTATTCACTGTACAGTGAAGATCTCGCATCCTTCGGTGAATCCGATTACGACCAGACGGATTCAAGAGGATTCATCAGACTCTACGGTCTGCCGATCAAAGTTCAGGCTATGCTGAACAAAAAACTTCAGAATCAGTAATTAAGAAAGAAAAGAGGGATGTGCCATGGCAAAGATGTGGGCAGGAAGAACAGACGGGATCACCGATCAGATTGCAGATGATTTCAATTCATCAATTCATTTTGACTGCCGTCTTTACAACGAAGATATCACCGGTTCCATGGCACATGCCGCAATGCTGAAAAAGCAGGGAATTATCCCTGCCGAAGCGGCTGAGCATATCATCGAAGGATTAGCCGGAATTCTGGCCGATCTGAAGAGCGGAAAGCTTGCCATCGATGAAAGCTGCGAAGACATCCATATGTTTGTCGAGCAGGTACTCACTGAAAGAATCGGTGATGAAGGCAAGATGCTGCATACGGCAAGAAGCAGAAACGATCAGGTTGCCCTGGACATGCGGATGTATATGCGCACAAAGGTGAAAGAGATCATTGAACTGATCAAAGAACTGATCGAAGTTCTCAATGAAGCAAGCGTGAAATACATCGATGTGATCATGCCGGGCTATACCCACCTGCAAAGAGCGCAGCCGATCTTCTTTTCCCAGCATCTGCTCGCTTATGAAATGATGCTGCTGAGGGATGTATCAAGGCTGAATGATGCACTTGAAAGAATGGATGAATCACCGATCGGTGCCTGTGCACTGGCCGGGACAACCTATGATACCGACCGTGAATATGAAGCAGAGCTGCTTGGTTTCTCAGGCATCTCAGCCAACAGTATGGATGCGGTCAGCGACCGTGACTACTGCATTGAGTTACTCAGCTGTTTCTCGATTCTGATGATGCATCTCTCAAGATTTTCAGAAGAGATCATCTTATGGTCAAGCTGGGAGTTCCGCTTCATTGAACTCTCGGATGCCTATACAACCGGCTCATCGATCATGCCGCAGAAAAAGAACTGCGATATGGCAGAGCTGACAAGAGGAAAAACCGGCAGAGTCTATGGCGATCTGATGTCACTGCTGACAGTGATGAAGGGCATTCCGCTGGCTTATAACAAGGATATGCAGGAAGACAAGGAACCTGTCTTTGATGCAGTGAATACAGTCATCATGTGCTTACGTGTCTATATTCCGATGATTGCCAATATGAAAATCAACAGCGCCAATATGCTCAGGGCAGCTCAGTCAGGATTTATCAATGCGACTGATCTGGCTGACTATATGGTGAAAAAGGGACTTCCCTTCAGAAGTGCCTATAAGATTTCGGGACAGATTGTTGCTGAGTGCATCCGCACCGATCAGGTGCTGGAGACACTTCCGCTGTCCGAATATTCAAAATACTGGGATCAGTTTGATGAAGATCTCTATGAAGCAATCGACCTTGTCAATGCGGCTGAAAAGCGCACCAGCAAGGGCGGTACATCCAGAGTTTCCATCAGGGAACAGATTGAACTGGTCAATCAGAAACTGGCAGAAATGCAGAAAGGAACAGAATGATGGCAAAAGTATTTATTGACGGCAGTTCCGGTACAACAGGTCTCAGAATCAGGGAACGCTTAGCAGAGCGTAATGATATTGAACTCATTCAGGTTCCTTATGAACAGCGTCATGATCCGCTGGTGCGCAAAGACGCAATCGCAAAGAGCGATATCACATTCCTCTGCCTGCCGGATGATGCCGCAAAAGAATCGGCAGCTCTTGCCTCAGGAAGCGATGCGGTTGTGATCGACACCTCCACCGCGCACAGAACAAGTGAAGGCTGGGTATACGGGCTGCCGGAACTTGTGGGACAGAAGGAAAAGATCAGAACATCGAAGCGGATTGCAAATCCCGGATGTCATGCGACCGGATTCATCGCTTTGATTGAACCGTTGATCGCAGCAGGAATGATTCCTGATGATCTCTTTCTTAGCTGTACTTCACTCACCGGTTATTCAGGCGGGGGCAAGAAGATGATTGCCCAGTATGAAGATGAAGGAAGAGATGAGCTTCTCGATGCGCCGCGTTTATACGGTCTGACACAGTATCACAAGCATTTAAAAGAGATGAAGGCACTCACAAAGCTTGTTCATGAACCTGCTTTCCAACCGGTTGTATCTGATTTCTACAGCGGCATGGAAACAATCATTCCTTTATTCAGAGAGCAGATCAAAGCTGACAAAGCAGACATCATTGCACTTTACCGGGAACTCTACAAAGACGGAATGATCCGCTACCAGGATTTTGCAAAAGACGGAATGATCAGTGCAGCAGCCATGAAGGGAAGAGATGATCTGCTCGTTCATGTCGAAGGCAATGATGAAAGAATTCTCTTATGTGCTGTATTCGACAACCTCGGCAAAGGGGCAAGCGGAGCAGCCATCCAGAATATGAATATCGTACTTGGAATTGATGAGGCATACGGCCTTGTCAAAGGAGAGTGACAGATGCTGAAATTGACGCATGGCGGCGTCACTGCCGCGAAAGGATTCAGGGCATACGGAATCAACGCAAAGATCAGAGAAGGAAAAACAAAGAATGACCTCGCTCTGATCGTATCAGATACAGAATGCAGTGCAGCCGGTCTGTTTACGACAAACAAAGTCAAGGCGGCACCGGTGCTGCTTGATATTGAAACTGTCAGAAACGGAAAAGCACGGGCAATCATTGCAAATTCAGGCAATGCGAATGCATGTGCGGAAGCTGATTATGAAAACGCACTCCGGATGCAGAAAGCGGCAGCGGAAGCACTCGGCATTGCACAGGATCAGGTGCTTGTGGGCTCCACCGGCGTGATCGGCATGAAGCTGAATATTGAAGCAATTGAAAAAGGACTTCCGAAGCTCGTGGACCTGCTGACTTCTGATGATATCGGATCGGCTGAAGCAGCCAAAGCAATCATGACAACCGACACCGTCATGAAGGAACAGGCTGTGATCTGTGAGATCAACGGCAAGGAAGTCACAATCGGCGGAATTTCCAAAGGCAGCGGCATGATTCATCCGAATATGGGAACAATGCTGTGCTATATCACAACCGACTGCGCAATCGACAGTGTCACTTTGAAGAAAGTCCTCAAGGAAGTCTGCGACTGCACATTCAACCGCATTTCGGTTGACGGCGATACATCCACAAATGATTCGTTGATCATTCTTGCCAACGGCATGGCGGACAATGAACCTGTCGCAGAAGGCAGCGAAGCATATCAGGTTTTCAGGGAAGCACTTCTGAAACTCTGCACTGATCTTGCCAGAAGAATGGCAGCGGATGGTGAAGGGGCAAAGCATCTGATCACATGCCGGGTTGCCGGATGTGAAAGTGAAGAAAAGGCAGTCACTCTCGGCAAATCCGTCATCGGCTCCTCACTGACAAAGGCGGCAGTCTTCGGATGTGATGCAAACTGGGGAAGAGTGATCTGTGCACTCGGATATTCCGGATGTGACTTTGATCCTCTGAAAGTGGATATCGCATTTGCCGGCGGCGGTGAAAGCATCACAGTCTGCACGGGCGGAAAAGGTCTTGCTTTTGATGAAGAAAAGGCACTGGCAATTCTGAAGAACAACGAAGTGATCATCGATGTGAATATGAATGAAGGCGACGCAGAAGCCACATGCTGGGGATGCGATCTGACCTATGACTATGTGAAGATCAACGGAGATTACAGAACATGAAATATGACGATCTGACAAACAGCACAAGAGCTCATATCCTTGTGCAGGCGCTTCCTTATATTCAGCGCTACTACGGAAAAACTGTGGTTGTCAAATACGGCGGCAATGCCATGACAAGCGAAGAACTCAAAGAACAGGTGATGGAGGATATTGTCCTGCTCACCATGGTCGGCGTCAGAGTTGTTCTGGTTCACGGCGGCGGCCCTGAGCTCTCACACCTGATGCAGAGACTCGGCAAAAAGCCTGAATTCATTGACGGCTTAAGAGTGACCGACAAGGAAACAATCGACATGGCACAGATGGTGCTTGCCGGCAAGATCAACAAATCCCTTGTCAACCTGCTGCAGATGAAAGGCGGACAGGCAGTCGGTCTTTCCGGAATGGACGGCAGACTCATCGAAGCTGTCATCCGCGATCCCAAATACGGATATGTCGGCGATGTGACAAAGATCAATGCCGATATCATCAATACACTTCTGGACAGCGGATATATTCCTGTCATTTCTACGCTTGGCTGCGACCGTGAAGGCAATACCTACAACATCAACGGTGATACCGGAGCCGGCAAGATTGCATCGGCAATCAAAGCGGAAAGACTGATCATGATGACAGATATCGAAGGCATTATGAAAGACAGGGATGATCCTGATTCACTGATTTCTTCCTTAAGCATCAAAGAAGCAGAAGAACTGATGGAACAGAGAGTGATTTCCGGAGGAATGATTCCGAAGGTCACATGCTGCACGGATGCACTCAACGAAGGCGTCAAGGCTGCTGTCATCATCGACGGACGTGTACCGCATGCAGTATTAATGGAAATCCTGACCGATGAAGGCGCCGGAACAATGATCACGAAGGAGTGAACTATGAACGACATTATCAATCTTGATCAGAAATATGTGGCAGGCACGTATGCAAGATTCCCGATCAATATTGTCAAAGGCAAAGGATCAATTGCTTATGATGAAAACGGTGAAGAATACATCGACATGGGCAGCGGCATTGCGGTCAATCTCTTCGGGTATTGCGATGATACATGGAAGGAAGCTGTCATCAGTCAGCTGAATGAATTCCAGCATACATCAAATCTTTACTATACAGGTCCCTGTGCAAAGCTTGCCGAAGCATTGTGTCAGAAGACAGGCATGAAGAAAGTCTTCTTCTCCAATTCCGGTGCCGAAGCAAATGAATGTGCGATCAAGGCTGCCAGAAAGTATGCCTGCGAACATAAGGGTAAGGAATATACAACGATCATCACTCTGAAAAACAGCTTCCACGGCAGAACTCTGACCACCCTTGCGGCAACCGGTCAGGCCCGCTTCCACGAGCTCTTTCAGCCTTTGACGCCGGGCTTTGTCCATTGCCATGCGGATGATTGCGAAGAGCTGATTCAGCTTGTCAAAGAGAATCATGTGGCAGGAATTATGATTGAATGCGTGCAGGGAGAAGGCGGCGTCAGAGCACTGTCAGAGGAATTTGTTTCCTGCATTGCAAAGCTTGCAAAGGAAGAAGACCTGATCATCATCGATGATGAAGTACAGGCAGGCAACGGCCGTACGGGCAAGCTCTATGCCTATATGAACTATGATCTGATTCCCGATGTTGTGACAACTGCCAAGGGGCTTGGCGGCGGTCTGCCGATCGGCGCAACGATGCTCGGTGAAAAGGTTCAGGATATTTTCAAACCCGGCGACAACGGCTCAACATTCGGCGGCAATCCGGCAGTCTGTGCAGGTGCACTCAGCAACCTGAACCGTCTGGATGAAGAAATGCTGGCGGGAGTCGAAAAGAAATCTGCTTACATTTTCGAAAAGCTTTCCAAAGCAGACAACGTGCTTGCAGTTTCCGGTATGGGTCTTATGATCGGTATTGAACCGGTGAGTGGAAGTGCTTCGGATATTGCAAAAGAATGCATGAAGAATCATGTCCTTGTATTAACTGCCGGCGGCAACAAAGTCAGACTTCTTCCGCCGCTCAATACACCGGATGAATTGATTGAAAAAGCAGTTGAAGTGATCATTGACGCATTTAAGAAAATCGCGTCAGAACAATAAAGAAGGTCATTATGAAAAAACGTGAGAAGGCATATCTTGTGCTTTCTGACGGAACTGTATACGAAGGATGGCGCTTCGGTGCAATGGGGAACCGGATTGGCGAACTGGTCTTTACGACCGGCATGGTCGGATATACTGAAACTCTCAGTGATCCGAGCTACGGCGGTCAGATTGTGATGCAGACATTTCCGCTCATCGGAAATTACGGCATCAATGAAGAAGACCTTGAGGGCAAGCCGGCCCTTTTCGCTTATGCGGTACGTGAATACAGTGAACATCCTTCCAACTTCAGATGTCAGAAAACACTTGATGAATTTTTAAAAGAGAAGAACATTCCGGGAATCTATGGAATTGATACCAGAGCACTCACCTCTCTGATCCGTGAGCACGGTGTGATCAATGCCGGGATTTTTGATGCTGTTCCTCAAAGTCTCGATGAAATCATCTCCTACCGTGTTTCCGGAAACATCGTGCCTTTATTAAGCACGGAACACATCTTTACAGAGAAGGCGGAAGATGAAAAATACCATGTGGTTCTCATGGATTTCGGTGCCAAAAAGAATATTGCAAGAGAGCTCTCGAAACGCGGATGTACAGTCACAACGGTTCCTTCCGATACAACTGCAGAAACAATTCTTGCCATGAATCCGGACGGGATCATGTTAAGCAACGGACCCAGCGACCCGGCGGACAATGTGAATGTGATTGCAGAAATCAGAAAGCTGCTCGGCGTGAAACCGGTTTTCGGGATTTGTCTCGGCCATCAGATGGCGGCTCTTGCGGCAGGTGCGAAAACCTTCAAGATGAGATACGGCCACCGTGGCGCCAATCAGCCGGTGAAGGATCTGATCACAGGCAGAACCTATATCACCACCCAGAATCACGGCTATGCGGTTGATCCGGATTCACTGCCTGCATGTGCATGCAAAAGACTGATCAATGCCAATGACGGCACTCTTGAAGGCATTGACTATCCTGATCTGAAATGCTTTACGGTGCAGTTTCATCCGGAAGCCTGTGCCGGTCCCAAAGATACTGAATTCCTCTTTGAGCGTTTTATGAAGATGATGGAGGAGAACTGATATGCCGAAGGATTGTTCAATCAAAAAAGTTCTTGTCATCGGTTCGGGTCCGATCATCATCGGGCAGGCAGCTGAATTTGATTATGCCGGTGCCCAGGCATGCCGTGTGCTGAAGCAGGAAGGAATCAATGTTGTCCTTGCCAATTCCAATCCGGCAACGATCATGACCGACCATCATCTGGCAGACGAAATATATCTTGAGCCGATGAATGCGGAAACATTGAAGCGGATCATTGAAAAAGAAAAACCCGATTCCCTGCTGGCAGGACTCGGCGGGCAGACCGGACTGACGCTTGCCATGGAGCTTTGCAAAGACAACTGGCTGAGTGAGCACGGCGTCAGGCTGCTTGGCAGTGATATGGAAGCCATTGACCGGGCGGAAGACCGTGATCTGTTCCGTCAGGCAATGAAGAAAATCAATCAGCCGGTAGTTGCTTCGGAAATTGCAAATACCGAAGACGAAGCGGCAGAAGCAGCCGAAAGAATCGGCTATCCGGTGATCATCAGACCTGCCTTTACGCTTGGCGGCAGCGGCGGCGGAATCGTATATGACGAAGAAGAATTGAGAACGGTTGTCCATACCGGACTTGAACTTTCACCGATCACCCAGGTGCTTGTTGAAAAATCAATTGCCGGCTGGAAGGAAATCGAATTTGAAACATTGAGAGATTCGATCGGGAATACAATCGCTGTCTGTTCAATGGAAAACTTTGATCCGGTCGGAATTCATACCGGGGACTCGATTGTCACGGCACCATGTCTGACCCTTGCAGATAAAGAATTCCAGATGTTAAGAAGTGCCTCGCTTGATATTATCAGCGAGCTGAAGATCGTCGGCGGCTGCAATGTTCAGATTGCCCTGAATCCGGAAAGCTTTGAATATGCAATCATCGAGGTCAATCCCCGTGTTTCCCGTTCCAGTGCACTTGCCTCCAAGGCAACCGGCTATCCGATTGCCAAGGTGAGCACGAAGATTGCCCTTGGCTATACACTCGATGAAATCACCAATGAGATCACCGGTAAGACATGTTCATGTTATGAACCAGCCCTTGACTATGTTGTTGTCAAATTCCCGAAATGGCCGTTTGACAAATTTGCCGGCTCAAGCAGACAGCTCGGCACCCAGATGAAGGCAACCGGCGAAGTTATGGCGATCGGTACTTCGTTTGAAGCGGCTTTGATGAAAGCCGTCAGAGGTGCTGAGATCGGTCTTGATACCCTCAACGCACCGCCTCTTGATAACAGGGATGTGCATGAGCGTCTCAAAGATCAGAATGACAGAAGACTGTTCACTGTTTTTGAAGCGCTCAAAAAAGGCATCAGTGTCGAAGAGATCCATGACATCACGATGATTGATGAATGGTTCCTGTATAAAATCGCAGACCTTGCAGAGTTTGAAAAAAATATTGCCTCAGCGTTCACACAGGAAGATTATCTGGAAGGCAAGCGGCTTGGCTATACGGATCAGGCACTGGAAAGACTGAGCGGTCACAAGATTGAAAAACCGCTGTCTCTTTCCTACAAGATGGTTGATACATGCGCTGCTGAATTCTCTGCCAAGACGCCTTACTTCTATTCGGTAAGCGACACGGCTTGTGAATCACGGACATTCAGGCGCAGCGGAAAGGAAGTCATTATGGTTCTCGGCTCCGGTCCGATCCGGATCGGGCAGGGAATTGAATTTGACTATTCATCCGTGCACTCTGTCTGGACACTCAGGGAAATGGGCTATGAAACCGTCATTGTCAACAACAATCCGGAAACGGTATCCACTGATTATGACACCGCCGACAGACTCTATTTTGAGCCTTTGTGCGAAGAAGATGTCATGAATATCATCAATGTGGAAAAGCCGGTCGGTGTTGTGGTTGCTTTCGGCGGCCAGACAGCGATCAGACTGACATCTTTCCTGGCTGAGCAGGGAATACAGATTCTCGGTACAACGGCTGACAGTATTGATCTGGCCGAAGACAGAGAACGCTTTGATGCACTTCTGGAAGAGCTTCATGTGCGCCGTCCCAAAGGAGAAGCGGTGCGCACGATGGAAGAAGCACTCAAAGCAGCTGAAGATGTCGGCTATCCGGTATTGTTAAGACCTTCATATGTCATCGGCGGTCAGAATATGACGATCGCTCATGAAGAAGCTGATGTAGTCGAATATATGGGCAGAATCCTGGCTCAGAAGAATGAAAACACGGTACTGATCGATCAGTATCTGCCCGGTATTGAGCTTGAAGTCGATGCGATTTCAGACGGTACGGATGTATTGATTCCCGGTGTTATGGAACATATCGAAAGGGCAGGCATTCACAGCGGCGACTCGATCGCTGTCTATCCTCCCTACAATCTCAACGACCGCGATCTTTCGAGGATTATTTCCGTCAGTGAAAAGCTGACTCTTGCGATGAAGACAAAAGGTCTTGTCAACATTCAGTATCTGATGTTCGGCGGCAGGCTTTATGTCATTGAAGTCAATCCGAGAGCCAGCCGTACGGTCCCCTATATTTCCAAGGTAACCGGTGTGCCGATGGCAGACCTTGCTTCAAAGGTCATGCTCGGTAGCAGGCTCAAAGATCTTGGATACGGGACCGGTTTATACCGGATTCCGCCTTACTATTGCGTCAAGGTGCCGGTGTTCTCGTTTGAAAAGCTTGCCGATGCCAATTCGATCCTCGGTCCGGAAATGAAGTCCACCGGCGAAGCGCTCGGTATCGGCAGAACACTCAGCGAAGCCCTTTACAAAGGATTGAGTGCGGCCGGATTCCGTGATTTTGAAAACCGCAGGAATGAGGAAACAGGAGTCCTGATCAGCGTTGACAGCTATGATTATCAGGAAATTCTTGATGCGGCGAAGAAATTCAATGATCTGAACATGAAGATCTACGCAACCCATGGCACTGCCGAAACAATTCGCTCGATGGGCATTGATGTGACTTCCGTTGCCAATGCAAGTGAAAGCGATGAGATTGTACAATTGATGGAGGCCGGAAAGATCAGCCTGATCATTTATACCGGTGCCGTCAAGGATGCGACAATGGGTGATTATACAGCGCTGCACAGAAAAGCAATGCAGCTGAATATACCGTGTCTGACAAGTGTGGATACGGCCAATGCATCGGCGGATATGATCGGCTCTCATTACAGCGTTCATAATACCGAGCTTGTCGATATCAACCATATGCGTCATGTCCATGAGCAGATTGCATTTACAAAGATGCAGGACTGCGGAAATGATTACATCTTCATCAACAATATGGACGGCCTGATTTCAGGTGCCGAATCCTTATGTGTCTCACTATGTTCGAGACATGAATCGATCGGTGCCGACGGCATCGTGCTTGTGGAAACATCAGACATTGCCGATGCGAAGATGAGAAGTTTCAACAAGGACGGTTCGGAAGGCAGAATGGCCGGTAACAATCTGCGCTTAATCGGCAAGTATCTTTATGACAAAGGAATTGTGCGCAAGGATGTTCTGGAAATTGAAACGGCAGAAGGTATCCGGACAATTCATCTGTTTACAAGAAACGGAAAGGTCGGTACTGTCTCTGCTGAAGTCGGAAGAATTGAATGGAAGGCAGATCAGATTCCGGTGATCTTTGAAAAAGAAGAAGTGATTGATGAACCGGTGAAAGTCGGTGAAAAGGAATACCGTATCACCTGTCTGTCCGTGGGAAATCCTCATTGTGTTGTCTTTGCAGATCAGATCGATCAGATTGATCTTGATGAAGAAGGTCCGAAGTTTGAATATCATGAGATGTTCCCGGACAGAATCAATACAGAATTTGTCCGGGTTGTGGATCCCTGCACATTGAGAGTGCGCGTCTATGAACGCGGCAACGGAATCACGCTTGCCTGCGGAACAGGTGCCTGTGCGGCGGCTGCCGCAGCGATCAGACTGGGATATTGCGAAGAAAATACCGACATCACAGTCAAGCTGCCCGGCGGCGATATGTCCGTGCGCATTGAACATGACAGGGCAATCCTGACCGGCGGGGCGGAGATTGCATTTGAAGGAACCTTTGAATATTAACAAAGTGCGTTGACAAACATCTCAATCCGTAGTTATATATGAAAGGTCTTTCGACCGTTTGGAGATATGCATGAAATACATCAAGGCTTGCCAAAAACCGAATGCATTCATGAATCATCAGACTGATTTCATCTTTTCAGGTTTCCGTATTCTCTGAGGTGCGGAAACCTTTTTTACTGAAAGAAACGGAGGATGTATGAGAAGTATTATCGATATTCTGGATCTGAGCACCGATGAGCTGAGCGAACTGATCGCAACGGCAGAAGACATCATCGCTCATCCGGACCGCTATTCTGAAGTCTGCCACGGAAAGAAACTGGCGACTCTCTTCTTTGAACCGAGTACCCGCACACGTTTGAGCTTTGAAGCTGCGATGTATGAACTCGGCGGAAACGTCATCGGCTTTTCCGAAGCGCAGAGTTCATCGGCTGCCAAGGGTGAAAGTGTATCCGACACCGTCAAGACTGTCAGCTGCTATGCCGATATCATCGCCATGCGCCACCCCAAGGAAGGTGCACCGCTTGTTGCCTCAAGAGCTGCTTCGGTTCCGATCATCAATGCCGGAGACGGCGGCCATAATCACCCGACCCAGACACTTGCCGATCTGTTAACCATTTACAGAGAAAAGGGAACATTCGAAAATCTGACCGTCGGTGTATGCGGCGACCTGAAATTCGGCCGTACGGTTCACTCTCTGATCAATGCGATGAGCAGATACAGCGGACTGAAAATGGTTCTCATTTCTCCTGAAGAACTCAAGGTTCCGAGCTACGTCAAAAAAGATGTTCTTGTCAAAAAGGGAATCCCTTATATACAGACAACTGATCTTACGGAAGTGATGCCGGAACTGGATGTTCTCTATATGACGAGAGTGCAGAGAGAGCGTTTCTTCAATGAAGAAGATTATCTCCGTCTCAAGGACAGCTACATCCTGACACCTGACAAACTGACAAATGCGAAAAAGGATATGATCATCATGCATCCGCTGCCCCGTGTCAATGAAATCAGCGTGGCAATCGATGATGATCCCCGTGCCTGCTACTTCAAACAGGTTCTCAACGGAAAATACATGCGCATGGCATTGATCATGAAACTTCTCAAGGAGGCAGGAACAATATGAATATCGACTCAATCCAGAACGGAATCGTCATTGATCACATCACTGCCGGCAACGGCATGAAGCTCTATGAGCTGCTTGATCTCAACTCACTTGACTGTTCAGTCGCTCTTTTAAGAAATGTTTCCTCACAGAAGCTCGGCAGAAAGGACATCATCAAGATTGACCGTGAAATCGATCTGAATCTTGATCTGGTCGGATTTGTCGATCCCCAGGCAACAGTCGTTGTCATCAAAAACGGTGAGATCGTTGAAAAGAAGAAACTCGATCTTCCGGAAGTTCTGAAGAATGTCATCCGCTGCAAAAATCCCCGCTGCATTTCAACAACCGAGCAGGAGATTGTGCATGAATTCAGACTGAGCGACAGAGAAAACAGAATCTACCGCTGTGTCTACTGCGAAACAAAAGCTGCTTAAAAAAGAAAATAAAAAAACATGGGCCGGTCACTTAAACTGACCGGCTCATGCATTATATTGATTCCAGTATTTTTCGCCGTTTTCAAGCAGACGACAGTAAACATCAATCACGGTTTTCCGGAATGCGGAACATTCTTCTTCAAGATTGAACTTTGAAGGAATGACACGTGTGACCTGATCGATTTCGGCTGCGATCCGTAAAGCTGTCTTCTCATTACTCATGCGGATCAGACCGAATGCGGTTGAGCGGTAGGAGGATGATTCACAGCAGATGATCAGATACTTCCTTGCAAAATCACGCCACTCCCTGATCAGTTCATCACTCATCTCAAAATCAAGAACACAGAGCTGCGTCAGATTGTGACGCAGTTCTTTTTCGATGTGTTTCCTGTTTAAGAATGTGATTCTGTCGCCTTCATGAATGCGGATCATCATCCATGCCCGGATGAAGAGATCGGTCTCATCCTTTCCGCCGTATCTTCTGTTTAGCAGAGCATCGCGGTTCTGATCGGAAACTGACTCGGGATGTTCAGACAGAATGTGATTCAGATACTGTCTGCGCTTTGCGAGGCTTTCTTCTTCATAATAGGAATCCGGCCAGTTCGCAAAGATATCCTTCGGTGTTTCATGATGAGAGGCAAGCATGCTCAGTTTCCGTATCCGTCCGGATTCTTCGACTGCCAGTTCCATGCGTCACGGCACATGTCGGCAAGTGTCTTTTCTGCCTTCCAGCCAAGCACTTCATATGCTT
>JAUNEN010000166.1 GCA_030525525.1 Erysipelotrichaceae bacterium | reverse complement strand
CTTTCCACATGGCCGTATGGCTATGTAAAAGGAGATTGTTTCAATGTATGAGTCAGCGGCAAACCTGGAATTTGACGATCTGATGATCCGGTAATGCATGAACACAATGTCTTGCGGAAAACAAGTAAATCCCTCTTTTTCGGCAGAATCAAAGAATCAAATACTTAGATTCTGTCGATTCCGACTTTTCCACGTAAAGAAATCAACAAGGGCTGTCTTTTGGGGCAGCCCTGTTTTGATCATGTTGAAAAAGTTCAGATCACGCGGTATTCCTTCAGCAGTTTTTCCACATCGGTGCCTTTGACTAAGTCAAGCACTTTGCCGATGGCGATCTTCTCGATCAGGCCAAGCTTCATTTCGGTAATAGGCTTGCCATCCCGCATACTGATCGTTGCCTTCAGAAGATCACGAACATCATAGATACTGCCCCAGACCTCAGGAACACCGCGATCCACGTTCATAAGCGTATAGACTGCCACCATGGCCGTGCGCATTGAATACTCCGTAGTGAACACGGTATCTCTTTCGACTTCAGCGAAATTGCCGATGAAGGCGAAGTTCACTGCACCTTCAGGAATGACGTCCGGCCTGTCGCCTGCAGCGCGCGGCATGAAATATGCACTTGCAAAGGGCATCATGACGGGGATTGTTCTGGCACTGTTGGAAGCCAGTTCCCCGATCTGATCCTCGGGGACTCCGATATGATACAGCCATTCCATACAGATTTCCCTGCCGGTGCAGTCACGCATACTTTTCTTGACGTAATCACCGGGGCGATCGGTGAACAGTCCATAGAGCCATACCAGACACTGGTCTTTCGGCTGGGAATGGAACTGAGGCTGGCGATTGATTGTCCAGCTCAGGAGCCATCCGGAATCTCTGGCTGTCACAATACCGCCTGTGACGACCTTGCCTGACAGCGGATCCCGCTGGCAGATGTTCTTGATATAAGGCAGGATCTTGTCATCGAGCGTGTTGACAGTTACACCCATCCAGTTGCATTCTTCCGGATTGCCATAGAATTTTTCCGGGTGCCCGAAAGCAGAATCCTGCGCAGCGATCTTACGCCACAGGTCAAAAGATCCACCCGGCCTGATCTCCGTGATGTATTCGCAGGTCTTATCCTGCCCGCCGATAGAGGAGTTCTCAACATTGCTGCCGTTGGTAATGAAGAGATAATCGTTCTTTCCCAGATCCAGGAATGTCGTGCGGCCGTCCGCAAGAAGCTCCACACGTTTTGCTATCTTTTTTTCGCCGTGAATTTCAAAGCGCACATCCATGACCTGTGTGTTGAAATGGAAATTTACGCCGTGGCTCTCCAGGTACCTGACCATGGGGAGAATCATTGACTCATACTGGTTGTACTTTGTAAAGCGCAGTGCCCGCAGGTCAGGCAGACCGTCGATGTGGTGGATAAAGCGCTGCATATAGCGTTTCATTTCCAATGCGCTGTTGCAGTCGTAGAAGGCGAACATAGTCCGCCAGTATGTCCAGAAATTGCTGTCCAGCACCTCAGAGTCCAGTACATCTGTGATGCGTTTTCCTTCCAGAGCCTCATCCGGTGTAAAGATCAGGTGTGTCAGCTGAAGAGCAGCCTTGTCACTCAGGCAGAACTTCCCGTCCGTATGAGCATTCTGACCCTGCTTCTCTGTCACGCGGCAAAGCGAGTAGTTGGGGTCGGCTTTGTTCAGCCAGTAATATTCATCGAGTACACTGACACCCTCCGTCTCAATCGACGGGATCGACCGAAACAGATCCCACATGACTTCGAAATGGTTATCCATCTCCCTGCCGCCGCGCATGACGTAGCCGATCTCAGGATAGTTCCAACCGTCGCATGCGCCGCCGGCAATCGGGTCGCGGTCAAAGAAGTGTATGTTTTTTCCGGGCATCTGCGCGTCGCGCACCAGGAAACATCCGGCTGAGAGAGCGGCAAGTCCGGTTCCGACAAAGTAAGCGCGCTTGTGCTCAATCCCTTCCGGCTTCAGTGGCCGCGCAAAGGCTTCATAATTTCCGCTGGAATAGTACATGAGATTACCTCCTTTTTGATTTTATGCTCTCATCATACTCGCGGAAATACAGTGCTTCGATAATCAGACAGGCACAGGTGATGAGGAATTCATCATTCAGGAGGAATTGAAGAGTTTTTTATCAAATCTGCTTCGTTGATGGAGATTTATCCATGCAGTACTTTTTCAATGCACGTTTTATATCTCCCTCGATCAACTCGCTGAGCCTGGATACAATCTCTTCCGGATCCGGTTTCATATCCTGGTGAATCCATTCAAGCATCAGACCAACAAACCCATATTTATAGAAATCCGCGATGAAGGCTTTATCCTCTTCACGGACTGTCATTCCCTGCGAACACTCTTCGATTACATTTATCAGCAGATCGTACACAACACGGTAAAGATATTGCTCGATCTGCTCACGGCTGACATGCCGGTAGACATTCAGAATAAAGGGCTTGTTTTCACGGACTGCATAAAAAACATTCAGAAATCCCTGCTCCCATGTAGCATAGGTCTTGTTTCCCTCGATGGCCTTGCGGGCATCCTCCTCGCATGACCACTCAATGAGATCATAAATATCCTTGAAATGATAGTAGAAAGTCATCCGATTGATCCCGCAATCCTCCGTGATATCACTGATCGTGATCTTGGTAACCGGCTTTTGAAGAAGAAGATTTTTCAGCGACTGCTCCAACGCTCTTTTCGTTATTTGAGACACAACGTTAACCTCCCTATTGAAATAGAAGTTTCCTTCTGTCATTTGCATGAGAGTAAAACAGAGGAGACTGATTTGATTCTGTACTGCTTGATCTGCATCGACAATTTTCTTCAATAAATCACGATTTGCTTATCTCTTCCTGTTCAGGATCGCTTCCTCTGCTTCCTTGCGAGTAGGGTAGATCCTGGACTCTCTTACTTTAACACCACCGCCGTTTTCAAAGTGGATCGTATAGAAGCCTCCGGTATACTTCAGAACGGTCGCTTCCTTGATCAGGTTCTTGTTTCCTCCGGTAAGAAAGACTTTCTGTCCCGGCTGATATTTACCGTTCATGAGATACCTCCTTGAAGATATTATACAGCCCGGTGAAACAGGGGTGTAGCAATCACTTGGCTGTATGTAGAAAGAAGAAAGGATCCCGTCAGATAATGATCAGGATCCTCGATTTGCTCATGTCCCGGTTTTCCGTATTCCCCACGACAGTCCCCGCAGGTCTACTCCTGCATCCTTTTTTCTACTGCTGATTGGGGAAAAATTGGGCCCGATTGGGGAATTTTACCTTATGGATTGTACAAAATCCATGGCATAAACCCTACATAAGTCTTTATGGCTGTAACGAATCTCTACTTTTGCAAAGATTTACTATCGATTTACTCGCCTCTCTGCTTCATTGTCGGGATTCGGTCGGACGGCATTTTTTTGCTTCATTGTTTGGCTTACATACACATTACAAAGGGCTTCAAAGCCCTTCATTTTGCGCTTCTCTCATAAACAGCCGCTTCCAGGGGCGCCAGCACACCTTCTACGCCGCCGTT
>JAUNEN010000165.1 GCA_030525525.1 Erysipelotrichaceae bacterium | reverse complement strand
GCGGACTGTTCCGTTAGCACCGACGATTGCGACAGTTACATCGCTGCTGGACCAGCTGACGGATTTGTCGAGGGCTGTATCAGGTCCGACAGTCGCGTGCAGGGATAATGAAGTATCAAACAGAATTGATGCTTTATGGATATCAAGTGTAATGGATTGAGGAAGTGTGTCTGAAAGCTTCGGGATCACAACGTCTTTGGTCTGTGTTTCAAAGAATTCATTTTCAAAGACTGCCGTATATCTTCCGGCTCCTTCTTCATCCATTGTCGCTTCCTTGATCACTTCATAAGAGGTTTCAGCAGTTTCCGTGACTTCATTGCCGCACTTTTCACAGATCGCTTTGGCTGTGACTGTTTTATTGTCATGCGACCATGTGTATTCAGCAGACGTGATTTCATGATTGCCGGTTGCCGGAATCACTGCTGTTTTTTCATCTGTATATTCATTTCCTTCAAATGTGACGGAAGCTCTGTATTCGCCGCTGCCGTCAACTCCGCAGGTCGGTTCTTCAATGATTTCTGAGTGAACTGAGGCCGTTTCTTTCTGTACATGAGAAGTATCATGTTCACAGATAAAGACTGCATCTGCAGAAGAACAATCTTCTGCCCATTCCCATTCACTCAGCTGATAAGAATGGCCGATCGGCTCAAGTTCCACATCTTTGGTGACACATTCAAAAGGGTCATCATAAAAGTCTGCAGTATATCTTCCGATTCCCGGCTCTTCACAGCCAGGTTCCTTCACAACTGAATACTCTGTCCAGGTCGGTTCAGAAAATCTGTTTCCACATACAGTGCAGATGACAAAAGCATCAACTCTTCTATAGTCATCCGACCATATGTATTCCGGCTCCGTATATGTGTGCTCTCCGGTTGCCGGCATCACTTCTGTTCTGGTGTCTGTATATGTCTTTCCTTCATATATGACTGAAGCCGTGAAACATCTCTCACCATCACTCATGCAATTCGGCTCCCTGCTCACTTCAGAAGTCACTTCCGCATCCGTAATAAATGTATGTGCACTGTTATATCTGCAGGTGAAAACAGCCTTTGCGGCAGAATAATCTTCCTCCCACTCCCATGCAACATGATAATCATGGATGTGTTCCTTCAGAATAGTGACATTCAGGATAAGCTCAGCGGCAAATGAACCGTATTCTTTCTGCCACCTGATTGTCAATGAACCTGTGTTCAATGCGCTCATCTCGCCATTTTCAATCTTGATCAGCGACGGGTCACTGATCTCGTAATCCGTAAGTATTCCAAAATCCTCAATCACATCGCCGTCAAAGATCAGTTTTGCCGAAACAGACGGAAAATCAGCTGTCTCTCCGATCGCGAGCATAATATTCTGATCAGTATTGTAGCGCTCAACATCAGATTCCAGCTGCAGTTGACATGATTTCTGATTGACCGGAATCTTTACCTCAGTCAGCTTTTCTTCATAATCAACAGCTTCCGTATTCTGCACTGACGAAGAGAATTCCTGTACCCAGTATCTGACGCCATTGTACTCCGCACAGCCGATTCCTACTGAAGTATACTTTGAAGAAAGCATGTTTCTTCTTTCAGCCTGAGTGGAAAAAGGCATTTCATCTTCTCTGAAAGCTGTAAATGTCATTTCTGCATTTTCAGATCCCTTCAATATATTTTCAGCTTTTTTGTCACCTAAAAATACATCCGGATATGCAGTGAAGCATGAAGTTCCGTCAGTTCTTGTATGATAGAACCTGACAGCAAGTTCAGCCGCTCTCTGCATCGCAGTCTTTTCAAGTTCATAGTCATAGGTCAGCTCACCAAGATCTTCATAAATTTCTTTTTCACTGTCATCGGAATTCCATGCCCATGCCTCATCACCTGTCCTGAAACCATTGATCATTTCAAGCATGGATCTTGCATCATCCTGATGATATGTCACATTCAGCGGAAACCACAGTGATTCAGAAGCAGAACCTCCGTCCGGCAACAATTCTCTGACTTTTGGCGCTGTTTTACTGACAGCCTCACCTGAAGATGAGCTGAAAATGACCTTTCTTTCCGAATTCATCAGGAAAACAGAAGGCAATGTGCTGCCGGTAATTACTGCTTTACTGCGCATGTTGTTGTAATCTTTCTGATTTTCAGCATAGTTATCTGAAACAATCATCTGCGGATAAAGCGCATTCAGCTCTGCGGGTGTTTTATTCTGTCCGTTGTCATCTATCAGCATAATTGCCGTTTTGACTGAGTATCCCTGATCTGTCAGCTCCTGAGCAGATTTGATTGCCCAATCCGTAAAGGTGCAGGCCTGTCTCCCGAAAATCAGCAGAAACAGGTCTTCATCATAATCTGAAGGAACTGATTCAAAACCATCCCATGATCTGATATGGATTTCATATTCAAATACTCTTTCAGACGAATATAAATCAAGCGCATTGACCGAAGTCAGATTAGAAAGCATTATAAAAGCCATCAGCAAAAACAGGATAAATCTTTTCATGATCCGCATAGCAAACCTCCAGTTGAATATTGCAACAAAATCATATCATATGCGCAAAAACATTCAGATTGCATTCTGCACATTCTGTCCACAAAAAAAAGAAATGCCCTGTGCTTTCACAGGGCATCACTCAACATCATCTTTTTTGTGATTATCTGTTCTGATTGAATCTGTACAGGAAGGTCACTGTCATGCCTCTTGTGCAGTTCATACCGACACCGAATCTGCCGGTTCCGTCATTGAGACCGACTGTGATTTCCTTTTCAGCTGCCCATGACAATGCGTCAAGATAATATGCATCGGCTCTTGAGTCAGTGAAGCTCACTGTCTTCTCAGGCTTCGGTGATTCTGCATATCTCCAAAGGAATGTCACAATCTGTTCTCTTGTGCACTTATCATCCGGTCCGAATTCATTTCTGCCTGCATAGCCTGTTGTAATGCCGTTGGCAGCTGCCCATGCGATTGATTTTGCATAGAATTTTTCTGAATCAACATCATCAAATCCTGAATCTTCCGTGACTTCTGGCTCTCCGGCAAGTCTGTAAAGGAATGTGACAAACTGACCTCTTGTGACAGGATAATCCGGTGAGAAAAGATCAGCTCCGCCATAGCCGACGGTGATATTACGGTCAAACGCCCAATAGACAGGATTGAAATAATATCTTGTGCTGTCAGCGACATCTGTGAAGAGCACTCTGATTTCACAGGTATCTGTTAATCCGTTGACTGTTGTTGCGGTGATGGTTGCTTTGCCGGGCTTGATGCCGCGTACTGTACCGTTTGCACCGACAATTGCGACAGATTCATCGCTGCTGGACCAGCTGACAGATTTATCGAGGGCTGTATCCGGTCCGACTGTCGCGTGCAGGGAGATTGAAGTATCAAACAGAATTGATGTTTCATGGATATTCAGTGTAATTGATTGCGGAAGTGTGTCTGAAAGCTTCGGGATCACAACGTCTTTGGTCTGTGTTTCAAAGAATTCATTTTCAAAGACTGCCGTATATCTTCCGGCTCCTTCTTCATCCATTGTCGCTTCCTTGATCACTTCATAAGAGGTTTCAGCAGTTTCCGTGACTTCATTGCCGCACTTTTCACAGATCGCTTTGGCTGTGACTGTTTTATTGTCATGCGACCATG
>JAUNEN010000082.1 GCA_030525525.1 Erysipelotrichaceae bacterium | reverse complement strand
TCGGTCTTTGTTAGAGAGTGTATGTACAGGAAAAATGTATTCCGCGAAAGATCAGTCAAACTGTTGAATGCATTGCAAGAATACTGGTTCAAGCGCGGAGTTACCGATTGGAAGGTGGTCATCGATGCTGAAACGGAATGAAATAATCAAGTTTTGTGGAACATACTACCGAGTTTTAGCCGTGAGAAAGAATGAGGTTCTTCTCATTGACTGCCAAAAAAGAAAAATGCCTCACTGGCAGCTAATTCCGAATGAGTATGACACTGTGACAATTACAGAAATTTATAAGCAAACTGGTATAAAACCAGAGAGCATAAGTAGTGTTTCCGTAGAAAGACTAAATATTGCTTGCCTGACAGTACCGGCTCAAGAAGCAAAAACCATCGGTATTTGGGGGGCAGCGGCACTTGCGATATATCAAGAAGGAACGCAAAGCCTTGTATACGGAGCTGCTGATTAGCGGCAGGCTGAATGCTTACCTTTCTGATATCAACGAACATGCGACGGAGCAAATGCTCCTGCTGACACAGCAGATGGCCGAGCGTGAGGGCGTCACTGAACAGCTCAAAGAACAAGATCAAATGCTTTGGGTGCAGCGGATGAACAACATCCGAGATCGGGCAATGGAGATCGTAAATCACGACCTGATCTATGCATAAGGTATCGGGTGGCGGGGAACAATCCCTGCCGCCTTTTTACTGAAATGTCATGCAATGTCTATTTGAAAAATGAGCAGGTAAAACGCCCTTTTATAGTGACAATTCTGTCACTACGTGGCATAATAATGTCACTTCGGAAAGCGAGGGACAGGACATGAACTTAGGAAAAGAAACAGAAACGCTTGAATTTAAAAAGACAACAGGCGAAATGAAAGAGGCGATGATCTCCATCTCGTCCATTCTGAATAAGCATGGAATCGGAACTCTCTATTTCGGCGTGAAGCCTAACGGAGACGTCTGCGGGCAGGATGTTTCTGAGTCATCGCTCAGAGACGTGTCTCGTGCCATATATGAAAGCATTCGGCCTCAAATCTACCCTGCTATCGAGGAAGTCATTCTGGAAGGAAAGCACCTGATCAAGGTGGAATTCAACGGCAATAATACACCGTATTCCGCTTCTGGAAGGTACTACCTTCGAACCGCCGACGAGGATCGGGAGGTCACGCCGGAAGAACTAAAAAGCTTTTTCGTTTCAAATGAATATCGTGAGAAATGGGAGAAAACGCCTTCTGCCGCTTCGGTGAAGCAAGTCGATAAGAACGCTGTCAAAGCATTCTGGCAAAAAGCCATTTCTGCTGGAAGAATCCCGGAAGGAAGATATACCTGCCCTGTCATTCTGAAACGGTATGGTCTTGTCAAAGGTGACAGTCTTAATAACGCAGGCGAATATCTTTTCGGAAACACACATCCTGTCACTTTGAAGGCAGCCATATTTGCAACGGATGAGAAACTCACCTTCCTTGATATGAAGTTGTTTGAGGATAACATCTATAATCTTCTCGGGATAGCTGAGGATTACATACTGAAAAACATCCGGTGGAGAAGCGAGATTGTCGGCACAGAACGAACCGAGACACCGGAGATTCCTGTGGCGGTAATCAGAGAGGTGCTGGCAAACAGCTTCGCCCATGCTGTCTACAACGGCCGTACAAACCATGAGATTTGTATTCATCCCGGCATGATCACGATTTACAGCCCAGGCGAATATGCAAGCAATCACAAGCCTGAAGACTACATGAAGGGCAATTATGAATCTGTAATCCGAAACGCCACAATTGCCAAAATTCTTTATCTCAACAAGTCGATTGAGCAATTTGGAAGCGGATTTAAGCGGATTAACAGCCTGTGCAAAGATGCCGGAATACGCTTCTCATATGAGATTGATGAACTTGGATTCAAATTTATCCTGTATCGTCCGGAACTTCAAAGTGACATTCCACGTGTCACTTTGGATGTCACTTTGAACGGGACAGAGATGGCCGTGCTTGCCATCTTGAAACAGAAGCCGGATTCTTCACGTGGCGAGATTGCGGACAAGATTTCCAAAACGGTCAGAACGGTTCAGAGAGCATTGGATTCTTTGAGAGACAAGGGGTATATACAGCGCGTCGGCTCCAAACAAGAGCCGTATTGGGAAGTGCTGAAATAATCAGCTTGTCAAAATGAGGTGAAAGAATACATGAACTACCAAGGATACATTATTTATCGTGAGCGACTTCGGCGAAACTGGAGTCAGGCGGGGCTGTGCAAAGGGATTTGCACAGTGTCATATCTGTCCAAAATTGAATCCGGTAAGGCTGAGCCGTCAGAGGAGATTGTGCGACTCCTCCTGGACCGGCTGGATTTGGAAATTGATCAAGAAATAGAGCGAGAAGCAGCTAAACTTGCAGATCAGGGCTGGGAGCTGCTGTTTGCCGGCAGGTTTGCTAAACTGAGTGATCTGCTACATGGAAAGGATAAAGATCGCTATCGGGCTGTTCCTGCGTGGCTGGATCTGGTATTGCTTTCTTCCGAAAAGCCGTTGGATACTGCACTGGAACCATGCATGGATACACGGCAATTGGCTCTGCAACGGATATTACAAGGGCGGAAAACTGAGGCGGTGCGACTCATACCTAACGCATATACCTATTTGACACTGGGCATGGCCGACTATAAAGCCGGAAACTACTCATCTGCAGTGGACGCGCTGCAGACTGCCTATGACTTGGCAAGCAGGGAAGGTACGGTGCGGATCATGCTGGAGGCGAGGCTCTTCCTCGGCAACGCCTATTGCAATCGGCAGGATCTTCCCAATATGGAGCGTCACTATCGGGTGGCGCGGCGGCTGGCTGAGGATTTGCAAGATCAGAGAGCTCTTGGGGCCATTGGTTATAACACAGCATCGGCGTGGATCGAGACAGGCCGCTATGAGGATGCCTACATATGGTTCTCTAAGCAGGAAGAGTCAACGCTGATGTCACTGCACAAACTGGCAATCTGCTGTGAAAAAACCGGGCGGAGAGAGCAGGCCCTCAGCGTTTTGAAACAGGCAGAAGACATGGATACAGACGAGTTGGATCGATCGCTTGCGCTGCAGCTTCTTTGCCTTGTTCGGTATCGTGTGGAGCACCCGGACTATCTCACACGAGAGGATTATGGCTCGCTGCTTTTGGAAAGCTTTACCCGCCTTCGAGGAGAACTGCCCTCCGGCTTTGCAATCTTCCATCTGCCGTGGGTGCTAGAATGGTATAAGGCAACCAGACAATATAAGAAAGCCTGCGATCTGCTGGAGGAGTTTCCTGAAAAAATACTATAAAGCATAATTCAGCCCGCATATTCAGAGGAACTTTCCCAAATATGCGGGTTATTATTTGTCTCACCGAACTGCTACACTATTTGCAGAGGTGATACATATGAAAACAGCGAAACTCTGGACACGAAACTTCCGCTTGGTGATTCTTGCATCCGCTATTGGTACAGTTGGCGCAATCGCAGGCGGTTTTGCATTAGCATTCTTGGTGTTTGATGAAACAGGTAGTACCCTGGCATCGGCTCTGATTGTAGCAATCCAGCTTTTGCCGCATCTTTTACTCCCGGTCCTGATTGCGCCATTTATGGACCGCCTGCCTCGCAAATCGTTTCTGGTGGCAGGCGATATCGCAAACGCCGTATTGCTGGCCGGAATGGGTTTGTGGCTGCTGTTTTTTGATTTTTCCTATGTAGGTTACCTGGCAGTGTCTTTGCTGTTGGCTTGCCTTGGCGCAGTGGATGAGCTGGCATTCACCAGCATCTATCCGGAGCTGATCCCGGAAGGCGCAGAGCAAAAGGGCTACGCGGTGTCCTCTATGCTCTATCCGGTTTTGACGGTCATCATGACACCGTTAGCTGCTGTTCTTCTGGACACGCTTGGCGTCGCATGGATTTTGATCGCTCAAAGCGGCCTCTCCCTGGCGGCGGCCATCACAGAGAGCTTTATCCATCTGGATGAAACAGAACGGCAACACCGTACACCATACTCTCTGCAGGCTTGGGTTGGTGATATACGGGAGGCGGTGCTGTACTTAAAAGAGGAGCGTGGTCTTCGCAGCATCTACGAATATATGGCAGTTACAAACGGTGTTGCCAGCGGTTTTTCTCCTATTCTGGTAGCATTCTTTCGCACTTTTCCGGGCTTCACCGCCGCTATGTACTCAGCCTTTTCCGTGGTAGAGTTTGCCGGACGGACAATTGGCAGTGCGTTGCAATACCGAATCAAGATTCCTGATAAGAAGAAGTACGGCTTCGTGTTTTTTGTCTATCAGGTTTATGAAACCATGGATATGTGTCTGCTCTGGCTGCCCTATCCGCTGATGCTGGTCAACCGTGGGATCTGCGGATTTCTCGGGAGCAACAGCGCAATTGTGCGAAGCGCAGCTGTGCAGCGTTATATCCCTGAAAAGCTTCGGTCTCGCATCAATGCATTCGACGGCGTACTGCTCACTGCCGGAGCAAGCGTTTTTTCACTGCTGATGGGTTTTCTTGGGGAAATTCTCGACTATCGTTGGTGTGTCACGATCGGCGGAGCTATCGCTATGCTTGCCAGTTGGCTTCTGATCTGGGGCAGGCGTAAGGACGTGCGTAGGATATATGAAACGGGCCATGACGAGATCACACAATAATTTATACCGGCTCTTACAGATTCTTACATATAGAGTTGGTGGTTTTCACCTTTTATGGTTTCTATGTATGCACCGCAGGGGCTTCCTGCGGTGTGTTTTCCTGTCTTAGCGTCCTCTGTCATAATCGTGGCTGCAAGATCGGGTCTGCTGCCTCCGTGCGTCGTTCCGGCGCTTGGCTTCCACCTCCATATCCCGAAGCTTCTTCCGGATGCTCTCTTTTTCAGGCGGTTTGCTCTGCTGTGGGCTGGCTTTACCCTTGCCATTGACTTCCTGTTCCCATGCGGCCAGGTCATGGTTGTACTGCTCCACAAGGGTCGTAGCGTTATCAAACAGCCGCTTGAATGCCTGTACATCGGGATAACCGTCCTCTTTCAGAATACCGGACAGCCGGTCCATCCGATGGTCGATTTCCTGTTGAACACCTGCAATCTTTTCCTGCAAGGCCTTACGCTCTTTACCCTTGAACAGCCCGGTCGTCTCTGCAAGCTTCTTTTCCAGGTTTGGAAGCTCCCCGTGCATGAGCTGCTTGATCGCTCTGGCTTCGTCCTGCACTTTGCCCATCAGCTTCTGCATCTTGCGGTACTCCGCCATATCAATAGACAAGGTGGGCTTGGGCGGTATCTCTGTCTCCCGGATCAATCCTATCAGGATTTCCTTTGCCTTTTGGATGATGCCCCGGAACAGTCCCGGCAGCCAGCCGTGCTTCTGCACGGAACGGCTGGCCTCGTTGTAGACGTGTTCATTCTTGATCTCTATGATCTTCGATTCAGCGATACCGGAAACCAGCGCCATATCCGCCGTTCTGTTCCAGTCCTGCCTTGCGGCGTTGTCCGCCTCGATCTCCGCCGCCTTCGGGTTGTTCTTTCCGATCTTCTTTGTCGGGAGATAGACGCTGTTCGGATCAAAGACCTTTAAGCGACGCTCCGGATCATGGATGTTCCGATTGATTAGAGCGGTGTAGAACTGCTTAACCTCCTCAAGAAAAAGCTCATTTTTGAACACATCATCTTTAGTTGTGAACAGGTGGCGCTCATAGACCTCGCCCTTCTTAATGACTGTGCAGCCCTCCCGGATCATACCGTCCTCGCCGGTGATCTCCTTCTTCGTGCGTACCCGCTTACCGAGTTCATCGTAGAACACACTTCGTGTGGCAATCTTGATATCCGGCTCCGGCAGCAGGCGCCGCTCCGAAAAGATCAGATGGATATGATAGTTTTTCTTCGTCTTATTGTGGTGGAGCGCCGAGATCACTTATGGTAAGCGCAACATAAGTGATCCCATGGATACCAAGCTTGCGCTTGATCCGGATTATCAGCTTCAAGAGCCGCAGGGCTTTATGACGGCTAAGACTTATAAGATAAAATTCTCCGAACCATTGGTGAAGACAACCGAAAGCTGAAAATGGAAAATGGGAATCTGATCGAAAGAAACGATCGGCTGCGGGAAGAAAACGAAGCCCTGCGAGAACAGAACAATGATTATTCACTCCTGCGGAAAGTGTTTGGACCAGATCGTATGAACGATCTGCTTTGGCAAACTCGAGAGAAACAGCATGCTAAGAGAAATAAGACTCGGGAACGCAAATGGGAGCGGTAATATCCCGCTCATCTTATCTGTATCACGTACTTTAGTTTCAAGTTTTCAGTCTCGACAATGAACTGATGTATCCACAATTTAAATGACAAAACCATTCATTCACTGCAAAGTCCATTTGTTCCGGATCAGTTGAATGCTGGTTCGGCAATTAATAAAATATTGCAAAGGAGTTTGTATGCATATCGGAGTGATTGATGATAACAGTCTGGATCGCAACCGGATTCAAATGCTTCTTACAAAAGCGTTTGACGGCATTTCAGTTTCAATGTTTTCGTGTGTTAAAGACGCAGTGAAATCAACTGAACACTTTGATCTTGTTATGCTTGATATTGATCTTGGAAATGAGGATGGGATCAAGGCGGTTTCACAGTTGGATGCATTTACTTCCTGTGTTGTTTATATCACCGCACTGGAAAACAGAGTAAGGGATGCGTATGGCTGGCATGTGGCAGGCTATCTCTTCAAAGGCATGGATGATGAAACATTGATCAGTGAGCTGAAACAGATTGAAAAAAAATATCTTTCTTCACTGATTGATCTGGAAACAGTTCATGGAAGGACAATGGTTAACCAGCGTGAGATTATGTATGTGTCCGCATTTGGTAAAGATGTATTCTGTACATTCAGAGGAGAAAGAAAGATTCAGCTGAAAAACACACCATTGAAAATGTGCGCCCAGATACTTGACAGCGATTTGTTCCTGATGATTAACAGGTCAGAGCTGGTTAATCTGAATTATATTTCCTCGATTGACAAGAATAAAATCACGCTGGTCGGCGGTGCAGTTCTGTATGCCAGCAGAAGAGCTTTGCCTGCAGTCGCAAAAGCATGGATCAGGCGGTTTGTCTGACCGTTGATTCTGCTGAATAACCATTGGTGCAGGCCATCTTGAAGAAGGTAGGCACCTTTCCTATTTTGAAACTGATGAGGAGGTTTCATAATATGTCGGTGTATTATTTATTATCCATACTGCAGCAGATAATTAGGCTGATCATGTATATTATTCCACTATACCGAATACAAAAAGACAGAGAACTGAAAAAGAGCATAGCCGCTTTCCTGCTGTATTCTGCTGTGATTGTGATCGTTGGACTGTCCGGGTCATTTATTGTGCGGATTTCTTTTATTCTTGAGCATCCCTGGTTGAATACGATGATTGATCTGATCAGAATGACAACTATATGGATACTGTCCATGAGGATGGTATTTCTTGTTTGTCATACTTCAAAACAAATGGCAGTGCTGTCAGTCATTCTGACTGAAGTTTTCAGAACAGCTGCTTATGCGGCTGTAATGACACTTTTTCATCCACAGGCTCATACAGCGTTCCTGAATGGTGAGGAGAGCTTTGCGACTGCATATGGAATTCCCTATGGTCCATTCTTACTGCAGATTGCAGGAGCTTTCCTGTTAAGAAGAATCCTTAAGCGGAATACGCTCAGTGGGTCTTCCGTAAATATGCTCATTGTGATTTCCGCAGTTGTTCATCTCTATACACGTGTATTGGCGGAACGATATGGCTTCATGAGTGGAGTGATCACTGAACAGATAACTGTATTATCCGGATATATCATACTGCCGGGTTTGATTTTGCTGATCATGGTTCAGATGAGGGAATTGTCCGATTCAAAAGAACGTGAAGCAGCGATTGTCAAAACACTTGAGCTGAGCAGGGAACAGCTGACAGCTTTGAAAGATAAAGATGATTCAGTCATGCGTGCAAAACATGAGATGGCTAAGCATCTGAATGTTCTGAAGGCTTTGCTGGAAAATGGACAGATTGATTCTGCACAGCTGTACCTGCAAACCACCGGAGTGATCCTTGGAGATGTACTGGGAAAGCAGTATTCCAAAAACCCATATGTGAATGCTGTGATCAGCTATAAGGCAATACACGACTCAGATGTTACATTCGATGTCATATCGGAAATACCTGAAGCATGTGAAGTGATCGATCCCGTTGATCTGGGCATACTGATAATGAACCTGATTGATCAGAGACTGGCAATGATTAGACAAAATAATCTCACCCCGCGGATTGAGCTGCGTATGACACAGCGTGAACAGATGCTTTGCATAAAAATTGACTCTGAAACAGCCGCAGAACCATCTACAAATGATTTCACTGAACAGATTGAAAACAGTGTGATAGAAAAGATAATCACAAAGTATGATGGACAGGTCTATAAAGGAGTGAATTCATCAACGGATTTTGCAGTACTTTTTAAAGACAGGTGACCATTCATGCTTGTATAGAACCATTGATTCCCAGAATATGTAAAAAGGTACTGATTTATATTAAGCTGTTATCAGCATCCAATAGATCTATAGGAAGTTTTGGAGGAGAGTAAATAATGAAGAATTTAATTTTACCTGTCATTCTTTCAATGTGTTTTAATGCATTTACACCTACACATACACAGCCTGCCAGAAATTCTCTTTCAAATGATTCTATTCATATGTCTGCTGAAATCCTTGTTGAAAAGGATACTGATTTAGATCAGGCAACAGCGATAGCGTTAGCTGAGAAACTTGCAAATGGAGAAGAGCTAGATTGTGTCAGCAGAGAATATGATGACATGGATCCTGCTATAGAATCGTTTGACAGAGAAGATGGTGAATATTATGCGGAGTATCATTATCCTGATGGCTCGAAAAAAACAGTAATAATTACAGCGGTATCCACCGATACCGGAACTGTTTCCGGCGGGACCTACCAGAGTGGCTCTAACTGGTATACATGGACAGGAGCATATGTGTCTGTAACAACATCACTGTATTCTGCATCGATGCGGGCTACCTTCTCGGGATCTGCTTATGATGCAGCAATCCAAAGTGTATGGAACGGGTCTGCATCAGCATATTTAGGAACAGCTACTGTGTCCGCGCCATACATTCAGCGTCAGTATGCAACTTCAACAAATCCGGCTTTAGCATATATGAGCTTTTCCATCAATGGATTGACATCTTTCAGCGGAACGTTAGCGCTAAAAGTTCCTATGGCGATTTTCCAGCCCGAGGTTTATGTTTTCAAACAAGGTGCAGGTGTTTAATTGTTTCGAATAAAAATAGAAACTTTTGGACGGTCAATTGAAATTTGCTAATAATCCACAAGTTTATCGGATATTTCGCTGGTTAGTATGAATAATTGAATTCTTGACTAAAAGATGGAGGTGTATAAATGAAAATTAATGACTATTTCAAAAAAATGGTACTGGTAATCTCAGTTTGTTTTGCAATGCTTATAACCGGAGACATTTGTGTCCATGCAGAAGATAATTCTTTGGGCCATTTTGAGATAACTGAACAGGATGAGTCAAGAATTGTCATCACAAGAAGCATTAACAGAGTTATTGATTCGTTCTATGCTGCTGTGGTTACGCAAAGTGGTTCAAGAGTCGGTTTCATCAATATTAGGGCAAGCGGAACAGTTACCTGTAATTCTTTGGGGAATATCACAGGACACAGTATTACTGTGAGTGCAAGTCCAAGTGGTTATATTGTGACAAAGTCAATTACATACAGCGGCGTTTATCTTACAATCAACTATTATTTAAGTGCAATTAACGGCAGCACATCCCCATCCTCATACTCTGGATCGGTTACGATTAATGTAAATCACCTGGATGGTTAACATAAAAACAATGGAAAAGCTTTTATTGACTGTTATTCTGGTCACAATGAATCTGTTTCCTTCAGGATGTTCACAAGAGATAGAGTGGAATAATGATCTGAATAAAACGGAAGCTGATATGTCAGGCTATCATTATCTGCAGGATGATCATCCTGCTTTTGAACAAATCACTTTGGAAGAATCATTCAGGTTGTTTGAAAACAATCAGAGCGGTGTCGTTCTTTACAGCCGTACAAGCTGTGATTTCTGCAATGCGGCGGTACCAATACTGAATGAAGCGGCGAAAGACTGCAATGTAAAGATACTGTATGTGGATATAGATGATCCTGCATTTATATCTCTTCCTTTATCTGATCAAAAGGAGCTGGTAGACCATCTGACAGAACTGGTCAGTTCCGTTTTAGAGAATAATAATCTTCTTATACCTCTCGTGGTTGGCGTGAAAAACGGCAAAATCACCGGTTCATATGTAGGACTGACTGACAGCATAAAGATAAAGGAATACAAAGATAACGATAAAGCTGCACTAAATGGAATGAAAAGAATCTATACAACGATTATTCATTCGGTTCTTAAATAAACATGGTGTTTCTTGACGTTCCTTATTATGTCACCGGCGAAAGAATCGACATACATTTATTTGCAATGCACATAATAATATAGATATTTACTTTGCAATGAGTGTAATAAACGCGAGGTGGAGATACTATGAAGAATGTGAATGTAACTCTTCGTGTTGACGAAGACTTGAAAAAACAGGCAGAAACGCTCTTCTCCGAGCTTGGACTGAATTTAACGACTGCTTTTAATATTTTCCTCAGACAGTCTGTCCGTGAGCAGCAGATTCCTTTTCGGGTGACTAAGAATGTCCCGAACGCGGTAACCCTTGCCGCTATGGATGCGGCTGAAAGAGGAGAAGACCTGTATGGACCTTATGACAGCGTTTCCGATCTGATGAAGGCGCTTAATGCTTAAGGTTGAGTTTACCGGTCAGTTCAAGAATGACTATAAACTCGCTGTTAAAAAAGGTTGCGATCCAAAAGAATTGGAAGCGGTCATCATCTTGCTTGTCAATGAACAGCCGCTGCCGGAGAAGTACAGGGATCATGCATTGGCGAATTCCCGGAACTATAAGGGCATGCGTGAGTGTCACATTGAGCCGGACTGGCTTCTTGTTTATAAGATCCTGAAGGAGATGCTATTCTGCAGCTGATCCGTTTCAGAAAAGGTAATGCCAAAACCTAACACTCGTTCATCAACGAGAATAATAAGAGAATCAATTTCATACCTTTTTCAGAACTATGCGTTGATTGATGATTTTTCAGTGAAAGATAATCTTCTAGTTGGCCTGAAGTATGTAAAAGCTAAAAAAATGGAAAAAGAAGCCAGAATTAGTGAAGTGCTAAAAACAGTCAATCTTGAAGGATATGAAAAAAGAAAAATCTATGAATTGTCAGGTGGAGAGCAACAAAGAGTTTCAATTGCCCGCGCTATGTTGAAACCATCAGAACTCCTTTTGGCGGACGAACCAACTGGATCATTAGATTTAGTTAACAAAGATAACCTCCTTTCTATTTTGATCAAATGAAAGAGATATGCAGAGTTGAGTCCTAAGTGATACAGGAGAGCATCAGCCTCGTAATAAGCACTCACCTCACTGGACGGTTAACTGCTGCGTATCACCATGAGGGGGTGCAACTTTAGTGTTAGAACTTATGACTGTATCAGTAGGGTGCTGACTTAAAAAGCAGTCATCCGAAGATGCCGCAGGAGAAAAAAGCACTGATCTACGTATCCTGCTCAAGCACATTATACGCAAAGGACTCAACACCCTGGCAGACGGGTGTATAAGCAAGTCTGCCTGGAAAGAAGATCAGGCAGGAGAAACGCCAGAGGGTGGCGAAGCCGATTTTCATTCCATCCCCTGCAGGGGATGGAATGAAATCGTCTGCTTTCTCTCAAATATCCTGATCTGTATGTAATATACGAGGAGAAAAAAGATATGAAAAAGGCAATTCAAATTTTTCTAAGTGTAATTATTATGTTTACTGCAATGGGGATTCCCGTAAATGCATATGATGCAGATGCTGAAACCAATGACTCTCGGGTATTTATCCAAACAGATGAGTACTCGATGCTGCTGGACGAGTATGAAGAATTGTGCAGATCTTCAAAAACAAATGAAAACCGAAAATCTTTGGAAGAGTTATGCTATCTGATCAAGGAGTATCCTCAGTATATTTTAGAAAAGCAGAAAATGTCAGAACAGCAACTGAAAACTGAAAACTATACGGAGGAACAGATTTACGCTATAAAAAACTATGATGGATCACCCGCAATGACAAAGGCAGCATCAGCTTCCGTAACCGGGTCACTTAGTCATGTTTCAAGAACTTATAATTCATCTGCGAACAGAACATATGTTACTGTAACGGCATCGGTTCATTGGAATGGAACACCCCTTGTGAAGGGTACAGATACATTGGGGATTGCTCTGGCTGGGTCATCAACTTTTGTGCGTTCAAATTCTTATTGTTTGATCTCTCATCCAACAGGTAGCGTTTACAGTTCCTCATATCAAACACAGGTTGGTTTGGGAGTTCAATATAGATTCGGTATATCTGCAGATGGAATCAATATGTTTAATTATGCACTGCTTTCGTATACCGGTGTTGCCGAGGGAAATGTAAATGTATATGCATTTAGCGGTGCTTACTCACATTTTACATATGGATCGAATATAGGGTTTGGATTTAGTATCGGCGGCAGCTACTCTGCCGGGATATCATTTACGCCTGTCCCCGGATATGAACTAATGTGGAGTGATGATGACTCGGTTTACTAAAGATACAGCGATGAAGCTGATTAAAATCTTTTTGGCAGAGGCGGCATTTCTCGGCATTGCAACTATGCTGGAAAGATACGGAGGTGATATGGTTGCACCTTTATTATTAAGTGGATTTACAGTGACTTTTATTCTGCTGATCTGGAGGAAATAATAAACTATAAACAGACTTTATCAGTTGCTCATCTTAATGTTATACGCTTTAATGACTGATACCACTTTCTGATACCGTTTTGCTACCATGCAGATCGTAAACGAGGTAGATGAGAATGAAAACCGTAGATATAGACGGATGAAATATACTACAACGTAAATTATTTACTTTACGTGTAAGAAATGATTATTGCTTCAGAATAATGTTTGCCCCATCTGTATGAATAATGTGATGGATATTATCAAATTAGTGAGTTCAGTCGAACCAGCTGTAATACAGTGACAAAGAAAAGAACCATAATTGAAAGAACAATCAGAAAAGGAAAATATAGAAACTATGAGAATGATAAGAAGATTTGTACAGCTTGTTGTAACAGCCGTTATGCTTGTCGTTTTTGTTATCGCCCCTGAAGCGGAAAGCTCCGAGGATATCTATGATTATGAAACAGACCATTATCTCATATCGGGTAACGGAACAGATGAAGCCCCTTATATTATTGATCTTGATGATTTGGAACCTGATATAGATGGTATTATTAGGTTTTCTGCAGATAATGTGGATTATATCCGGACTGATAGCGGATCACTGATCAGAATATCTGATCTTATGCGATTTGATACAGAGAAAGAGGCGACAGAATTTCGAAATAGTCTTGTTTCCGAAATTGCGATTAATCAGCATACAACGAAAGAAATGGCCCAACGAGATACACATGGAAACCAGCTGGTAGCTTCTGCAAGTATGAATGGATTATGCTTAATTTCATTGTATGTATCATATACAACTTCTGGTAATAATCACACCGGATATATCATGGAACACCATGCTTATACAACATTTACAGGTTATACTCTGAGTGTCGGTTGGAATGAGACGAGTGCCTACTCAGTGGTGACATCTTCAGGAAAAGATATTTATGCTGACGCTACAGGTGAGTTTATTACATACCTTCTTGTCGAAGGTT
>JAUNEN010000081.1 GCA_030525525.1 Erysipelotrichaceae bacterium | reverse complement strand
CTTTTACTGGGCAGCCTTAACCATGCACTCAATAATGTCTTTGACATCACCGAGAAGTCTAACCCACAGTTCCATGGGAACTGCACTAAAGACTTTTAACATATCATTCACCTCCTTTATTGAGGATGATATGCAGACTGCTTATTATTATATCAATTTCAATAATTCTTTGTATAAAGAAAAGCAAACTCACAGTGAGTTCTTCACTATGAATTTGCTCTCTTAACAGCTCTCACTGTGCGCAGGATATCCCATATAGCACAGAACAAGGAAAGCCACTGGGCGAGTGAAATCGCCGAGAAAAAAGCCTTCATTCTACTTACCTCCTGTATTGCGGAGAGAATATGATGCTAACGATGGCGTAGCGGACCCGGCTCGGCGGGTCTTTTGGTACCGCTGCGACGGCACCCGCGACGGATATAACTGGTACTGCTGAAACGGGCACGCCGGCGGCGAAGCTGGTACCGAATTGTAAGGCAGAGAATAAGGCACAATTGAATCTATCATTAAGCTGTACGGAAAAGTAACCGTGCAGCTTTTCCGTCATAGAAAGAAAGGTGTCTTAATGAAAAAGAAGAAAAAGGATAAGTATTCAAAAATTCTTCTGATTGCCCAGTACATAGAAAATGGCAGATTGTCGCAAAAGATGATCGCTGATACTGTGCATGTATCGAAGAATCTCGTTTCAACCGTTTCCAATGTGATGAGGGATAAAGCCTGGACAGCAGAAGATGTGTCTGTGTTGAGTGAGGAGGAAATTGAGCAGGTTTTCAAAAGAAGTGATGCACCGACACAGACTTCAAAAAAGGAATCTGTGTATGCGGAACCTGACTATGACTTCTACTGTACAGAGTTCTTGAAGCGTGGCGTTACAAGAGCACTGCTTCATGAAGAGTATGTGGAATCGTGCTACCGAGCTGGATTGATTCCGCTTCAGTTGACTCAGTTCAAAGTTCATCTGAATGAGCATCTAAGAAAGAAGCCATTCTCTGAGATCATTAATCATCAGCCGGGAGCTGAAACCGAAGTTGACTGGACAGGAGATAAAGCGTACTGGACGGATCCGGATACTGGTGAAATATGCAGTGCATGGCTGTTTGTCGGAGTGCTTCCCTTCAGCGGTTTAGGATACGCTGAAGTGTTTCCCGATATGAAACTTCCCAACTGGATCGCAGCACATGTACACATGTTTGAATATTTTGGAGGAACAACTCATACACTGATTTGTGACAATCTGAAAACCGGTGTTATCAAGCATCCGGTGAATGGAGATGTAATTCTCCAGAAGGATTATGAGGCTTTTGCAAATTATTACGGAATGGCAATTGTCCCTGCACGTGTCCGCACTCCAACAGACAAGCCATCCGCTGAAAATCTTGTTGGTAAGCTTGAAACTCATATACTTGCCCGTCTTAGAAATATTCAGTGCTTTTCAATTGAGGAATATAACATCGCAGTCAGAAAAGCACTCGACAGATTCAATGAAAAGCCGTTCCAGAAAAAAGAAGGAAACAGACGCAGTGTCTTCGAAGATTATGAGCGGACTGAAATGATTCCGCTTCCGGCAACACAATATGAATACTTCCAAAAGAAAAATGCCAAAGTGCAGTCCAACTGTTGTATCAGTCATGGCAAGAATTATTATTCAGTACCGTATAAATATATCGGGGAGACTGTCACTCTGCGTGTCTACAATGACAGACTGGACGTCTATGCGGGGTATGAAAAGCTGTGTACTCACAAACTGATACATGGAAAGATCGGCATGTATAGTATCGATAATTCCCATTTACCGCCATACAGTGCAAACTATGGTGACTGGAACAGTTCAAGATTCAAGAACTGGGCTCGTAATATAGGACCATATACATATGAAGTGATTGACAGATTATTCAGCACAGGAGTTTCAGAACAGAGATATTACAATACAGCTCGTTCAATTTTAAAACTGGCAGACCAGTATCCTCGGGCAAGAGTAGAACAGGCATGCCAGCTGGCACTGAAGCAGTTCAAACGCCCAGTGTATAGAAATATTAAAGCGATTCTCTATAATGGACAAGATTACACCACAATTCCATACGAATACAATGAAGACATAGACCAGAAGCCAAAAGAAGAAAAGTCATATGTCAGGGGAGCTGAATACTATGCCGAGAAGAAAGACTGAATCTGTCAGCCTTATGGCTGTGAGAGATCGGCTTCGCCGCCTCGGTATGAAAGCAATGGCAGATGCCCTGGAAGAAATGGATAAAAGCGGCGAACTGTCACATTCAGGCGCCCTCGAAGTCATAGACCAGATTTCGTCAATCCAGGAGATTGAATCTCTCAACAACACATCGACCCGATATAAAAACCAGGCAAATCTCTTTCAGCCAACTGCAGATCTTATGGACATTCTTCACCGGCCAGACCGTCATATAAATGCGCCGTTGGTAGATCAGCTGGCAACGAATGAATACATACAAAGCAGCAGAAATATTATGATCATCTCAGAGACCGGATGCGGGAAAACCTTCTTCGCCTGTGCATTTGGCAATCAGGCCTGTGACTCACAGTATACAGTCAAATACTATACGATGGTTGATTTGCTTGATGAGTTCAAAAGAGCAGATGAGCGCGGGAAAAAGGTGAAACTCCTCAATAAGCTCGCCAATACGAATCTGGTAATCATTGATGATTTCCTTCTGACAACTGTAACAACAAAAGATGTTGAGGTGTTATACAGACTTTTTGCCAGTAAGCCACGCCGCAATAAGCCACGGTCATTTATTATCTGTTCCCAGCTCATGAAAGAAGAAATGTATACACGGCTCAGCACTGTATCACCAAGTCTATCAGATGCGATCATGAACAGATTGTCATCCAAAGCATATATACTTCGATTTGAAGGACCTTCCATGCGAGAAATCGACATCGCTGAAGAACTCAGAAAGCAGAGAGAAGGAATATCAGCAAATAACCAATAATACTCTTGTACGGTTGTGATGCACGGTAAAGCAGCCGTATACACGAATAAAGAGAAACCAGTGCCTATGGATCATAATCCCCTCGCAAGGCACTGGTTTATTGGTTATACAGATTTATCTAGCACAGCATTATTGCCGGTACCAAAATCATCGTCGCACTGGTACCTGTTGGCCGCCGTTGCGGTACCAAGCAAAACCGTCGGGGCTAGTCCGCAAGTCCGCCGTCAGCAAATATGAGCTGTCTACAAAATATAATATTAGAATTATTATTTATCATCAAGCAATGCAGATAATAAATAAAAAAAACTATGGCCGTCCTATAAACTGTGTATTGATTTCAATAAACGGTAGTGGATAGTCTTTAAAAATTGTGTGGATTTAAGGCTTGCATTACTTTGTAAATTTAATTATAAATTCATTTACTTCTATTGACTCAGTGCTATCCGGTTCATAAAAGCCGAAATGCACTGAGTCTTTTCCCGCAGAAACCGATCGTCAGGATTTCGGTATAATAATGACAGTATATGTATTGTTTTGTGAAAGGCACAAAATATAACATAGGCATGAAAAATGCAGATATGAAAACGATATGATCATCCTGACAGAAGGAGGGAAGACATGAAAATATACCATCTGGCTGATCTTCATTTCGGAAAATCCATCTATGGATTATCCATGCTTGATGATCAGAGATACTGGACAGAACAGTTTCTGAAATTATGCAAAGATAACAATCCCGACGCAGTCATGATCGCCGGGGATGTTTATGACCGCAGCGCGCCAAGCGGTGATGCGGTGAGTTTACTGGATTATATGATCACGGAACTTGCGGAAATGGATATTCCGGTATTGATGATTGCGGGCAATCATGACAGCGGACAGCGTTTATCCTTTGCCCGTTCCATCCTGAACAGACAGCACATTCATATTGCCGGCACTGTTACAAAGAAAATGACATCAGTAAGATTTGATAATCCGGACGGAAACGGTCCTGTGACATTCTGGCTGATGCCTTATATCTATCCGGAACAGGTTTCCCTGATTCTTGAGGATGAGGAAATTCATTCTTATGACCAGGCTATCCGTAAACTGATCGCTGCCCAGGATATCAATTTCAATGAACGCAATGTCATTCTCGCCCACCAGAATGTGACCGCAAACGGAATGGAAGTTGAGCGCGGAGGCTCGGAATCCATGGTCGGCGGTGTTGGCCAGATCGATTACACAGCCTTTGACGGTTTTGAATATGCGGCACTTGGTCATATTCATTCCTCCTATCCGGTAGGCAGAAATGAAGTCCGTTATGCGGGAACACCGCTCTGTTATCACTTTGAGGAAACAAGACAGAAGGACAAAGGATTAATCGAAGTCATCCTGAATGAAAAGGGAAAAGAGATTGAGATCAATCCGATTGCCATTGAACCATTACACAGAATGAGACATCTTTCCGGCACAAAGGATGAGATCTATTCCCTCATACAGAATGATAAAAACAAAGGTGAATATTTCGGTATCACCATTACCGATCAGAGAATCACACCTGAAATCAACACCTATCTCAAATCCATTCTCTCCTCAAGAGACAGTCTTTTGCTGGAACTGATTTCCACCTATACATCATTTGCCAACCATGGCGCATCCGCGGATGCCAAAGCAGTAAAAGAAAGGGCACTGGAAGATCTCTTCAGTGATCTTTACATTGCCCAAAGCGGCGGAAATCCTCCCAGTGAAGAAGAATATGAAGTGATGAAGTATATCGGTGAACTGGTCAGAAACCAGGATGCCCATCTGCCGATGGATGAAGCGGATGTGACAAAGATTCTCAACAAGGCTTCAAAGACAGGAGGTAAGAATGCATGAAACCGTTAATTCTTAAAATGGATGCGTTTGGCTCCTATGCAAAACCCACTACAGTTGCCTTTGAAAAATTCAGAAAAGGTCTGTTTCTGGTAACCGGTGATACCGGAGCCGGTAAAACCACAATCTTTGACGCCATTGTATTCGCATTGTTCGGAACCGGCAGCGGCGAAGAGCGCACCCTTGAAATGATGCACAGTGATTATGTGTCCAAGGATACGGATACAAGCGTTGAACTCACATTTGAGCAAAGCGGCAAAACCTATACTGTAAAACGTTCGCTTCACTTTACCAAAAAGCGCGGTAAGGAAAATGAATACGGTAATGCGAAGATAGATGCCGTATTGATTCTTCCCGATGACACCACCGTCAAAGGCGCTTCCAAAGTCACAGAAAGAGTGACGGAAATCCTTGGACTGAACAAGGATCAGTTCCGGCAGATTGTCATGCTGGCACAGGGTGAATTCCGCCGTTTCCTCAAATCAAACAGCGATGAGAAAAGCGCAATCTTAGGAAAGCTCTTTGATAATTCCATCTACTTACGCTATGAACAGCTGATCACTGCGGCTGCCGCAAGACTCAAGGAAGAGCGTAAGGACAGCATGGAACATATCGAGACACTCATGGAGCAGGTCTTCATGATGCCTGAGGAAACCGATGATGATCAGATGGAAGAATTCCTTCCCGGCAATCCGGATCTTCTGGAATCCTTGAAAAACCTGATCAAAGAAGATCAGAACACATTGAATGATGCAAGTGATCTCAGATCAAAGAAACAGAAGAAACTCGATGAACTCAATACAGTCTATGGCACAGCGAAAACACAGAACAATCTGATTGATCAGCTCGCAAGTGCAGAAGCACATCTCAAAACTCTTGAAGATCAGAAGGATGAGTATGAAGCCCTTCATAACCGCCATACTCTGGTTTCCAATGTGTTCCATAAAGTGATTCCTGCAGATCAGAATGCCCGGAATGCAGAAAATGATCTGATCAGACTCGAAAACAATATCGAATCATTGACAAAGGATCTTGCAAGAAGTGAAGGGACTAAAAAACAGGCGGAAGAGGCTGTCAGAAATGATGAAGGAAACCGTAAGGAGATTGAAAACCTCACCAGAAGAATCCAGACACTCTCTGATACAGTTCCCGAATATGAAAAAATCGAAACAGCGAAACGTGAACTGGAACAGCGCAAAAAAGACAACCGCAATGATGCGTCTGAACTGGATCAGACAGTACGTGATTTAAAGAATCTCAGCGATCGTATTCTTGAAGCTCAGAAGGAATCCGCACTGCTCAAAGATGCGGAAGGTTTACAGATTGCCAAGACAGCAGAACTTGAAAAGCTGAATGAAAAGTTCAAAGAATGCGATGATGAACATGGCATCCGCTATCGCTTGAGTGAAATTCATAAGCTTCAGAGAAAAGCTCATACTACAGAAAGAGAACTGACTGTCATCTCCAAAGAAACAAAAGATGCCAAAGAAGAATATGACCGCTTGTACACACTTTATTTCAATGGTCAGTCAGGCATTCTGGCTGAAGAGCTTCGCAAGGAACTTCATCTGAACGGAAGTGCGGTATGTCCGGTCTGCGGAACCCATTTTGTCAAAGGTCAGGATACCCATTTCGCACATCTTGAAGAAGGCGTTCCCACCCAGGCGGAAGTTGAAGCAGCCAAGGAAGATTTTGAAACATTGGATCATGACAGACAGAAGAAATACAATGACCTGAACGGACAACTTACATCCATTGATCATGAAAAAGCTGAGGTGCTCCATAATGCACAGAAGATCTTCGATGACTGTGACAGCTTTGAAATCCTGGACGGTGATACATATCTGAGTGAGAAATTTTTCTCTTTGAAGCAGGATATTAAGACACTCAAAGCCATCCGTGACAAGGCAAAGAAAGACGCAGAGCGTTATAAAGATCTTATTGATCAGATTGAGAAAGATCAGAAGACACAGCTTAACCTGACCGGCAAGGAAAAATCATTGTCCGCTTCTGTTTCCAAAGAAACGGAACAGATTGCCAAAGATGAGAACGAACTGGAAGAAAGAAGAAAGACACTTCCGTTTGAAAGTTCAGTAAAACTGAATGCGCATATCAAAGAACTATCTTCAAAGAAAACAGGTCTTGAAACATTGATCAGTGAACATCTTGAACAGTTCCAGAATGCACAGAATGCATATAACAAGCTCAAAGGCTCTCTGGAAACTGAAAAGAAAAAACTTCCCGACACAACTCAGAAGCATAAGGACACAAAGGCTTACCTCGAACAGGTTCTTTCCGACTTTGGTTTTGAAACCATTGAGAAGGCAAGGAATGTCCTTGAAGATATCTTCGATCCGGATGCCTGGCTGAAAGAGACAGAACAGAATTACAGAGATTATCTGGTTGATTTCGAAGGTACAAGAAACAATGTCAACACACTCAGACAGCAGACAAAAGGTCATGAGAAAACAGATCTGAATGCACTGAATGAAACAATTCTTCTTGCTAAAGAAGAATATGACAATGCCAATGAACATGTGTCAAAGGTCAACGGACTGCTCAGAAATCATAAGACCGTTTATAACGGTGTCAAAGAAGAGAAGGCAAAGCTTGCGGACAGTGATCAGGCTTATACGATCTTAAGCAGACTTGCCGAACTGGCAGCCGGAACAAACGCCGAAGGAGGAAGACTTTCCTTTGACCGTTATGTAATGAGCGCCACCTTCCGTGAAATCATTGAAAAGGCCAATATTCGTCTGGAAGTGATGAGTGGTGGACAGTATGAACTGGTTCATCAGGCTGAATCATACAGAAGAAATGCAATCGCAGGTCTGGATATTGAAGTCCTGGACAGAAACACCGGTATCCAGAGAGAATCCGCATCTCTTTCCGGAGGTGAATCATTCATTGTATCACTTGCTTTGGCACTCGGTCTTTCCGATGTTGTGCAGAGCCATGTCGGAGGTCAGTCACTTGATACATTGTTCATCGATGAAGGCTTCGGTACCCTCGATGACGCAGTGCTTGATCGAGCAGTGGAAGTATTGAACAGTCTTTCCGATGATGAACACCATTTGGTCGGTATCATTTCCCACGTCGCAAGACTTGAGGAATCCATTGTCCAGAAGATCGTAGTCAGAAACAGCTCAAAGGGAAGTTCACTTCATCTGGAAGGGGTACAGGGCTGATTCATATACGCGCACCGTTGGAATTCCATTAAGTGGTTATGATTACTGAACGCTAACGATTCTAAAGAGATGTTCATATCAGTAGTGGCTTTGATTGTAGGAGAAAAAGTGTTTTTCTCGATAGGTTGTATTTCACATTAAATAGGAGATTGTATTTGTTTAAGGAATGAAATGATCCGGTAGTTTATATCGTTTTGTCTATATATGTGGATGGTAGTTATAACAGTAATACCAGACTATTTTAAGAAAAGACCACTTGGCAGTCGCTGATTTGCTATATAGAGAGGTGTCATCATGGATGTAAAAAAGACAAATATAAAACGGTTTATAACATCAAGCGATATGATGATGATAATTTATTTTGGAGAAAAGTGATGAATTTGAATAATCTGACCAACAGACAACAGATGATCCTGTTGATACTGATTTCCGCCGACAGACCTCAGACGTCGCTTTCGATTGCGAACCGCCTATCTGTAAGCAGCAGAACCGTAAAAAGCGAGATGATTCAGATCGAAGATGTACTGAAGCAGAACGGGGCAAGGCTGATAGCCAAGAGAAACAGCGGTTACTCTATCGAGGTCGCCAGCGAAGAAAGATTTGCCGACCTGAGAGAACAGCTGCGGTCTAAAAGCGCACACATCAATCTGATGAACTCAAAAGAAGGGGAGCTGTTTCTTTATCTGACCAGAAAACTGGTTGCCGGAAGCCAGTGGATCACTGAGACCAGACTTTGCAACGAATTCTATATCTCTCCGTACCAGCTGAATTCGTTAATGAAAAAGATATCCTTGTTTTTTGAAAGCTTCCGTCTGAATCTTTTAAGCAGCACAAAGGGAGTGAAGATCTCAGGAAGTGAGCAGATGATAAGAGTCGCCATGACAGAACTGACAGAACTGCGTTCGGCAGACAGCGGAAACGCCGCTCAGGACGAACAGTTTGAAATGTGGACGGGCTGTTCCTTTCAGGAAAGACAGGACATCAGGCACTGTTTTCTCAGGATTCTGAGAAGAAGCGGATATGCGGTAAGAGACAGCGCATCGCACAGGATCGCTATGTATCTGATTATCGCAAGGAACCGATATCAGGCAGGGCACAGAATTGAGCACCTATGCAACAACGACGGACAGCTGGAGGATACCGGCGTTTACAGGCTTGCAGAAGAGATCGTATCCGAATTAAGGAAACGGTTTTCAGGATTTGATCTGGACCAGACAGAGATTCTTTTTATTGAGGCGCTGATCCTGTCAAACCTGGACGTGACGCTTGACGAGAATTATCAGAAAGCTGCGCCATATCTGAATGAAGAAATCACAAGAGCAGCAGACGAAGCAAGAAAAGCATTGTATGAATATGCGAGGATCACAATTGAACCCGAAAGCAGGGCAGATCGCACGCTGAAGCAGATGCTGCTACCGATCGCTGCAGGGAAGAGATATGAACTGGACGGATACGAACATTATGACTTTTCATCCGACAGGACCTATCAGAAAGATCCGCTGTGCATGCACGTCTCCTGGATCGTGTGCCGCGCTGTGGCGAAGACCCTTGACTGCCGCTTTTCGCTGTTTGACAATACGGCGCTTGCCTGCTGGTTTATGGGTGTCCTGACGGAAGAAAGGTATCCGATCAAAAAGCTTCGCATACTTACGACGCACTCTGTCGCCGGCGCTTTTGCAAAAACGCAGACAGAAGCGCTGAAAGAACTGTACTCATCGTTTATAGAAACGATCAGTCCCGTAGAACTGTATGAGATCAGAGATCTTCCGGAAAACTATTATGATGTCGTCCTGGCGGAAAACGTTGAACCAGGAAAATACGGAAAAGGCCTTTTCGGATACAACTACGACTATCCTGCCTGCAGAATAAAGATGGTCGATAACGGAACGGATTTCAGAACCATTTATAACGAAGTCCTTTCTCTCGCGTATCAGACGGATACGCTGATACCGGAACTTTCATCGGTTCACATCTATCATGAATACGAGTATTTTTCAGAAAAACAGACATATCAGTTGTTTGCGGAAAGATACGGCTCGAAGCCCGACAAAAAGAAGCGGCTGTATCGCTTTATGTCGGAACAGAAAAACGAAAACCTCCTCATCAGCAACGAAACGGCGTTTGTTTTTGGCTGCAGCGAATGCTGCAAAGACGGCTATCTGGATCTGTATTATCTGACAAAACCAGGCAAGTGGTACGGTTCTTCAATCAGAAGGATCCTGTTTGTTTCCTGGCCGGATGACGCATCTATGATCAGATTAAAGACGGAGGCGGCTGTATTGAACCGCTTTGCGTCAGACCCGAATATGGCAGAAGATTTCTCTGCAGATCCGGAACAGGCGATGAAAAAAGCGCTTAGAGAATCTGTTTCCGTGACATGATTTCACTTATAAAATAACAGAAACCGCATATTTCACTAATTAAATGAAGAAAAGCGCAGAGCAAGCGCTTTCTTTTTTTATATGATCCAGTTAGGAGGAAATCGGAAGAAATGATAAAAGTTTTCTTCTCATCACACGGCCCGCTGGCTGACGGCATGATGGGCTCGCTTCAGATAATCTTTGGAACCTGTCCGAATATTAAGGTGTTTTCGGCATACATGGATGAAAGAGACCTGCTGCAGGAAATCGATCGCTTCTATGAGGAAGAAGTCAATCCGGATGACGAGGTCCTGCTTTGCAGCGACGTTTACGGCGGCAGCGTCAATCAGGTCATGTTCCGCTGTCTTGGACGAAAAAACACCAGACTTGTAACAGGCGTCAACCTGGTGTTCTTTTTACAGCTGGCCTGTGCGGAAACGCTGAAAGACGGGGCCCTTGAAAGAATGATCGAAGAAAGCAGAAAGTACCTGTGCGAGGTAAAAGACGAGGTACCTGAAGAAAACGGATCAGACGATTTCTTTTCGGAGTGAGGTGTACGGAAATGATTAAAATGATCAGACTCGATGAAAGGCTCATCCACGGACAGGTCGCAACCAAATGGAGCAGACTCCTGGATGTGGATCGTATCCTTGTGGCGGATGACGAAGCGGCAGAAAACGAGATCGTTAAGAAATCGCTGATGATGGCGGCGCCGTCGGACTGCAAGACAACGGTCGTATCGGTTGACAGCGCAATCAGACTGTGCAACGATCCGCGCGCACAGCAGCTGAAGATCCTGCTGATCGTCAGTACACCGGAAAATCTGCTGAAGGTCACAAAGGAAGTCAAGGGAATTGAAAAGGTCAATATCGGCAACTACGGAAGGATCGCTTCAAAAATCAACGGACAGATTCGAGACACGTATACAAAGAATCTGTATCTGTACAGCGAAGAAGCGGAAATTCTGAAACAGGTGATCATGACCGGAACGGACTGCGTCGTCCAGACAATACCGGACGAGACTTCCAGGGATCTGAGCGCAGTATTACAGGAAAAAGAAAGGGGATAATATGACATTATCATCGGCACTTGTGTGTGCTTTCGTTTATTGGCTAATGCGTTATCTGGACAATACGACCGGATGGGATGCTATGGCACGTCCAATCGTTGTTGCGCCGGTAGTGGGCCTTGTTTTGGGTGATTTCAAAACAGGCATTATCATGGGAGCTTCTCTGGAAGCGATCTTTATGGGAATCAGCGCAATCGGCGGAGCGATCCCCGCTGACGCTCTTTCCGGAACAGTCATAGCTGTTGCGTATGCAATCGGTGCCGGTTCCGAAGGTGCGATGGAAACCGGTCTTGCCCTGGCCATGTCCATCGGTACACTGATGTCTTCAATCAGCAGCATGTTCACGCCTTTGTGGGCAGGTCTTGCGCCGTGGTGGGAAAAAGAAGCGGCTGAATGCAATCCTGTTAAGTTCTCGGCTCTGAACTGGATCATGGAAGGTGTCAGAGGACTGCCGCAGACGGTTGTCATTTTCCTGGGTGTTGCATACGGCGTATCCGGACTTCAGACTTTCCTGAATGTCTGTCCGGGTTGGGTCATGACAGGTTTGCACGCAGCCGGATCGATGATGACGGCCGTAGGATTCGGAATCCTTCTGTCCATGATCTGGTCAAAAGAAATCGCCGTATTCTATTTCGTAGGCTTTATTCTTTCAAAGAGTCTGGGCTTAAGCAGCCTCGGCATCGCGGTAATCGGAGCCTGTGTTGCCATTACGATCTTCTTTGTTGAAAAACACGCCCTTGAATACGGGCAAAGGCAGAAAGAAGGTGCTTCTGAGGCAGATGTGAAAGAAAACAACGACGAGGAGGAATTCTTCTGATGAAAAAAATCAATGAACTTCAAGCCGAAGAAAAGTCGGTTCTGACAAAAATGTTCTGGAACAGCCACAAGGTATTCCACAACTTCAATATGACAAAAATGGAAGCGAACGGCTTCACGATGACAATGTCTCCTGCCATCGAGAGCATCTACAAAGATGATCCCGAAGCAAAGAAAGAGGCATATGTACGTCACCAGGCATTCTTTAATACGCATGCCGTCGCCATGAACTATATTGCAGGAATGGCATATGCGCTGGAAAAGGATTACTACGCAGGCAAAATTCCTGAGTCGACGATCAACGCCGTCAAGGCATCTCTGATGGGTCCGACAGCAGGCATGTTTGACTCCCTGTTCTTCAACTGTCTCAGAGTCATCGCTGCCGGCGTCGGTATCGGCCTTTGCGCATCGGGTAACATTATCGGCTCTATCCTGTTTATTCTGATCTATGGTGTCACGCAGTCTGTCTGCAAGTACTATCTGACCGTTCTAGGCTATACGTCAGGTACTGAATTCATCGACAAAGTCTATAACAGCGGACTGATGTCAATCGCAACAAGATGCGTTTCCATTCTGGGTCTTCTGATGGTCGGTGCCATGACGGCAACAACCGTCTCCTTCCCGTTAAACTGGACGATCAACGTCGGCGATACGTCTGTTGTGTTCCAGGATCTGCTTGATGCGGTATATCCGGGCATCATGAGCGTCGTTCTGGTTCTGCTGATGATGTATCTGATTAAGAAGGGGAAACGTCCTTCGTTCCTGGTGTTCTGCATCCTTCTCTTAGGTTTGATAGGAGCTTTCCTGGGAATCTTCTAAAGACAACAAACCAATCAGAAAAGAAAAGAGGCAGGAAATGAAAAGGCAGATAATCATTGCTGCCGATGACTTTGGATTCAGTGAAGCATTTAACATCGGAGCCGTTAAGGCGTGCAGAAAAGGTGTTGCGACCGTATTGAACCTGCTGTGCAATATGCCGGCGACGGAAAACGCGATCGAAATATGGAAAAAAGAGTGTCCGCACATTCAGCTGACAGCACATATCAACTTCGTGCAGGGAAGACCCGTCAGTGCGCCGGAAGACATCAGGTCACTGGTGGATGAAAACGGGAACTTCTACCGCAGCCGCTGCTGGAAAAGCGACCTGAATGATTCCGACAAGTGCAAAGGAAACATTTATCCTGATGAGGAAGATCTGTATCGGGAATGCATGGCACAGCTGAACAGATTTGAATCGCTGACGAGGGTCCGACCGGCACATTTCGATGCGCACAGCGTCATGACAAAAGCGATGGCCCGCGCATTTGAAAGAGTGGGAAAACAGACCGGGATACACAACCCTGTCTCACAGGAGAAACAGCCCGATCGATTTGTGATGGTATATGAGCTTCCCATGCGCGACAGGGACGGCAGCAGCATACTGTCGCGGGGGGCGCGTCCGGAAGACTGGCTGAACGACAGCGCGGGTCTGTTGGAGTGCCCGCACCCGATCAATGTTCTGCATTTTCATCCGGGATATGTCGATAAGTATATTCTGGAGCATTCATCACTGACGACTCCGAGATGTTATGACCTGGAAACGCTATGCGATCCTTCCGTAAAGGAATGGATACAGAAAAACCAGATCATCCTTACTGATTTCGATCACGTGCTGGCAGACCGTCAATCCTGACAGCACAGTTCAGAGTCAAAGCGACAGTTTATAAAACAGAACAAAAGACCATCAGCGCCGATGGTCTTTTATATGTATTGAAATACAAGAAGTTTT
>JAUNEN010000080.1 GCA_030525525.1 Erysipelotrichaceae bacterium | reverse complement strand
AAGGGTTGCAATTGCCGTATAGTAAACGCCGAGTGAAACCGCATGCGAGATAAAGGTCAGCCCATGAATCTGATTGTGAATCAGCAATACCCCGGCCAGGAACAGGAACAGCGATCCGATGAATACCCTTCTCGGAAGTACCAGCGAGCTGATCACCATGGCAAGTGCCGCCGCCAGATAAATCATCGCCAGCAACCGGTATCCGCCATAGGTGCCCGGGATCCCCATCAATGCCGCAATACCGATGAGCAGACACAAAACCCATGCAATGATGCGCCGTTTGCCGAGCATCTCTTCTTTCATATAAGCATAAGTCAATACGCCATAAGCGCTGATATGAAGAATCGCGCCGAATGCAACACTGCGCGAAGTCACTGCATCGGCAATTCCGAGCAGAATCAGACCGATTGTGATAAATTCTGTCAGTCTGTTTCTTCGCTTCAGGAAACCAACTGCCGCAACGCCGACGGAAAGAAGTGCAATTTCAATCTTCAGCGTTGTGATGACAGCCGGATCGTCAGGGAAGAGCTGGAAGTTGAACTGCATGATTGCATAGAGAACGTAGATAAACGTCACACACAGAATCGGAATCGCAGAATATTTTGTTCCTTTGGGCAGCCAGCCGGATCTGATTCTGTGGGCATGGCGCAGCTTTCCGATCAGATAGACAATCTGGAATATGATGAGTGCAATCACGGTAAATATCACACCGATTGCAATCATTGCCGCATCGCGCCAGGAAGTTGTGGCAGTTTTGGGATTTGTCAGAATGATCGTATGCGAAATCGGCTCGTCGCTGTTGTCGCTGATCAGATAGTCGCCCATCCCTTTGATGCTTTCGACACTTTCGGTCATATCCGGGTTCAGATGAATGGACATGGTGTCTTCCGTTGGGAATGTATATCCGTTGAGAGTTGAACTCAAAGGTGCCTGGCGGCCGCTTGCATAATCTGCTTTCACCCATACGAGCGTCGAACCTTCTTCTGCTTCGGCCGTGACCGTATATTCAAGATCACGCGGTACCTGTACGACAACGCTGTCATCGAGATACTCCATATAGACATATTCATCAGGAACTTCCCGGTCATCTTTCCCGATAAGGACCTTCACGTCGCCTTTTTCATCACTCACGGTTACACCGGGCAGTGTTTCAATCAGCTTGCCGCGCGTATACAGGGAAACATTTTTCGCATAGTCAACAACAAGCAGGGTGTAGCGCTCCGACTGGTTGTAGAGCACTTCGCCGCTGTCAGCGGAATAAAGCCATGAAACATATAATTCGGGCGTATGCGCCTGCAGAATATTGGCACCAAGCGAAGCCGAGTTGTTCCATCTTCTGAACAGTGAGCGGCTATCAAAATAATCAAGAATGAAGCGGATGAGATAATCCAGCAGCATATTCGCTTCGTTTCTGTTTTCTTCATTGATCAACAGCGGATCATTTGCCATCTGCAGAACCCGTGACATGACGTTGATGGGTGATCTGTCTTCCCAGAGGCCGATCATGTTGTTCTGAAGCGAATGTGCATAGACCTGAACAGTCGGGCTGATTTCCAGTGCATAGCCGAGAATATCTCTCAGCATATTGTTGGCATCGCGGTTGTACCAGTAATCGATGCCGGTCAGATTTTTATAGATTTCGTTTGCTTTGACGCGCTTTTCTTCAAAATCCGAATCCGTTTCCATCGCCGGCAAAAACAGTGTATTTCCATAGCGTTCATATCCCCAGTCTGCATATGGCACACAGGGAACCGGATCTGCCTTTCCGACGATATTGAAGATGTTTTTATAGCGCGCAAAGTCGGTATCGATGACTGTGCGCGGGGTTGCAAATGTATAGGCAAATACATCCTTTTCATCAAAGAATTCCGTATCGGAAAGACGGGCCGCCGTAATGTTGGAGATTGCAGCAGCGCGGCTGAAACCGGAAAGCCAGATTTTGCAGCGGCCTTCAAGAGCGTTCGATGCAATATAGCCGAAAATACGGTCATAAACAAGCTTGGCGGAATGTTCGAACCCGTTATGAATCTGACCGTCTCCGATCGAGAAGTTCGATTCCCATTCATCGAGATACCCCTGTCCGCAGATTCCGACAGCGATCAGTTCAAAGGCATCGTCACCCTCCCCGATTTTCTGATGTCCCATCACTGTCGATACCGTGTACATGCCGGGATTTTTTTCATAGTCATCGCTTCTCAGATCACCGAAATGTGCTTCTTTCAGAAAATTGCGCAGATTGGTATCTGCCATGGACTCATTTTCTTCCCCGACCTTCGGGCGGAAAGCAGCGGTTGCAAGACCGATTGAGAGCTTGCACAGGTCATGATTGTAGACAGTGGCATCCTGCTTAAACCAGTTTTTATTGAAAGGAACATCCAGCGTGCGTGTTTCCTGGGTGGTGATCACATAGAATGTTGAATGAATGATTTCATCGGAATCACCTTCCTCTGCATTGACGCATTCAAAAAACGGAATGAATGTCAGAATGCATAAAAACATGATTAGAAGTTTTCTGATTGTATTTTTCATGATTTCATTTTACAACCCGATTCACCGCATTGACGTATCAACTTGCGAAAAATGGAGATATTCACATGCCCGCATACTAAAAACAGTCCCTTTCAGGACTGTTTCAGTTAATTCTTCAGCAATCAGAATGCGACGATTTCGCCTTCAGCTGTACCGGAGATTGCAGCAGCGTTTGCTTCATCAGTGTCGATGTGCATAGCCAGCTTGTAGCTGTCGGATACACGGACAACTGTGTCTGCGAATACAACGGAACGGCCGTCTGTAACAACCTTGACAGCAACGATGTCGCCGTTGCTGACGCCATATGCTTCCGCATCAGCCGGTGTCATATGGATGTGACGCTTCGCAGCGATGACACCCTTATCAAGTGCAATTTCTCCGCACGGTCCGACGATTGTAAGTCCGCCTGTTGTTCCTTCCAGAACACCTGATTCGCGGATCATAGCCTTGACACCGAGTGTACGTGCATCTGTGAGTGAGAGCTCAACCTGTGTTTCCTTACGCAGCGGTCCGAGAACTCTGACACCTGCTGTGCCTTTGGGGCCCTTCAGTGTAACTTTCTCTTCACTTGCATACTGGCCGGGCTGGCTGAGGTACTTGATCGGATGGAGTTCGGATCCTTCTCCGAACAGAACATCCATGTCAGCACGTGAAAGATGAATATGACGTGCGGATACTTCTACAAGAATTTTTTCCATAATGTCCTCCAAAATTGACACACCTATTATACACCGCTTCCCGCACTCATGATATGGCAATTCCGGATAAGTATCTGTGAATTTCCGTTCAGTTGTGAGATACTATTGTTAAGGATTAAAACATAGATCAGGAGAATAAAAAACAATGAAAAAAATCATGTTTGTAGGTTCGGAATCCTACCCGTTCGCGAAAACCGGAGGTCTCGGTGATGTCATGTATGCACTCCCGAGAGCTCTCAACAAGGAAGGCTGCGATGCCCGTGTCATCATGCCTTTATACGGCTGCATCAAGGATCAGTACAAAGAAAAGATGGAATACATCACCCACTTCTACATGCAGGTCGGCAATAACGGCAAGGAGTGGTATGTCGGCATCAAGAAATATGATCTTGACGGGGTCACGTATTATTTCATCGACAATGAAGAACTCTTCGGCTGGGGCAACCCCTACAGCGATATGTCGGATGACCTTGAAAAATTCATCTACTTCGACAAAGCAGTTCTCGCAGCTCTGCCGGTGATCGGCTTCATTCCGGATGTCATCCACTGCAACGACTGGCAGGCAGGCCTTGTTCCGGTATATCTGAGAACATTATTCGCCAACACCGAAGTCGGTCAGACATCCAAAGTCATCATGACCATCCACAACCTGCGCTTCCAGGGTATCCATACAATCCAGAGAATCCAGTATCTCTCCGGTCTGCCGGATTATGTCTTCACATATGACAAGCTGACTCAGCACGGCGATGCAAATATGCTCAAAGGCGGCATGATCTTCTCCGACCGCATCACAACCGTTTCCAACTCCTATGCCGAAGAAATCAAGACAGCCGAATACGGTGAAAATCTGGAAGGCGTCACTTCCTATCACGCATACAAGCTGCTCGGTATTGTCAACGGCATCGACTATGACATTTACAACCCGGCAACCGACGGCAAGCTGTTTGCAAATTACGATTCCGAAACATTCAAAGCCGGCAAGGCTGCCAACAAGGCTGCCCTTCAGGAAGAGCTCGGTCTCGAAGTCAATCCGAACAAGATGATGATCGGCCTTATCTCAAGACTGACAGATCAGAAAGGTCTCGATCTCCTGCTTCCGATCATTGATCAGATCATCGACGGCAACACACAGTTTGTACTGCTCGGAACAGGTGTTCCTGAATATGAAAATGGCTTCCGCTATTTCGAAAACAGACACCGCGGAAATGTATCAGCTTCCATCATGTATTCCGATGAAAGAAGCAGAAAGATCTACGCAGCTGCCGATGCGATGCTTGTTCCGTCAAGATTTGAACCGTGCGGACTGACCCAGCTGATGGCAATGCGCTATGGCTCCGTACCGATCGTCAGAGAAACAGGCGGTCTCAAGGACACCGTTGAAGCTTATAACAAGTTTGAAGGAACCGGCACCGGATTCTCATTTGAAGAATATTATCCGTGGATCCTTCTTGACTGCATCAACAAGGCAAAAGAGCTTTACTTCACTGCACCTGAGGCATGGGATGCTCTTGTCCAGCGCGATATGGAACAGGACTTCTCCTGGGACAAGGCCGCAAAACAGTATCTCGAAATGTACGAAAGCCTCTGATTCAGAGCGAAATCTTATTGCTGAATAAAGAAAGACTGATCGCTGTTGACCAGTCTTTTTGTTATTCGCCAATCAGGCCGAGATGAACAAATGCGTTGAGCAGACCGTCATCATCGGTGCCGGTAGTGATATAATCCGCCGCATCTTTGGCACTCTGGTTTCCTGAGCCCATTGCGACAGAATAGCCGCACAATTCAAACATCGGAATATCGACCGCTTCATCTCCGAAGGCAATGGTGTTTCCGGAAGTTTCGCCAAGATACTCAAGCAACTTGTTGATGGCGTTGGCTTTGTTGATGCCCTGCGGGGAAACATCGCCATGGGAACAGTTGGGAGCGTCCCCTCCCCAGCATCCGACTTTGAGATCACTGAATTCTTCACACGCAGCCAGGTAATCTTCCCAGGAGTTCAGGCGGAAGCTGATCTTATTCACATCATCACGGTACGGATCAGCGCCATAGATCATACGTTTGAAAAATTCGCCGTATTCCGGATTCTTGATTCCCCTTTTTCTGGCTGCCTCAATTGAGAATTCCTTATATCTTTCGGAAGGATAAAGACCTGAATTGCATTCCAGATAGAATTCCATATGACGGCTTCTGCACCAGTCAACAACATGGGCACATTCCTCAGGTGTCAGCTTCTGATGAAGAATCACATTTCCATGATCCTCGACATAGCAGCCGTTGCCGCCGATAATGCCGTCAAAGCCGATTTCCAGAATATCTTCATAAAGCTCAGCCATTGAACGGCCGGTGCAGATGTAGACTCTGTGTCCGTTTTCTCTGGCCGCCCTGATCGCCTTTTTCGCGGATTCGGGAGGCCTGTTCAGGGTTGGTGAGCACAGTGTTCCGTCGACATCGATAAATAAGATTTTGTTCATTGCAGTTTTCCTTTCGGACTCATTTTAGCGGATTCATATATGCCATGCCAATTGAATGATCACAAATGAAAAGGAATTCCCGAAACCGGGAATCCCCTGTTCTACATTCTGTTCAGAATAATATCTGCGACAATCAGTCCGTTGGCAGCCGCCTGGGAAAGACTTCTTGTAAACCCTGCCCCATCGCCTAATGCAAAGATTCCTTTTGCATCATTGAGTTCAAAGTCGGTCACATCCGGTCTTGCACTGTAGTATTTGCATTCCACACCATACAGCAGCGTGTCGTAGTTGGCAGTTCCCGGTGCAATTTCATCAAGCTTCTGGATTGTCTCAACGATGTTGTCAAGCTGACGCTTCGGCATGCAGAGAGACAGATCTCCCGGCACTGCATCAAGTGTCGGCCTTACGGTTGATGCCAGGAGTCTGTGTTCAGTTGTGCGCTTGCCGGCCATCAGATCACCAAAGCGCTGTACCAATACAAAGCCGCCGGAAATCTTATTGGCAAGAGCGGCAATGTCACGGGCATATTCAACCGGCTCATTGAACGGTTCGGTGAAGTTTGTCGAACAGAGCAATGCGAAGTTGGAGTTGTTTGATTTTCTTTCTTCTTCCTTGTAAGAGTGACCATTGACGGTAAGAACGCCGTCGCTGTTTTCAGTTACGACATGTCCTCTTTCATTGAAACAGAACATTCTTGTCCGGTCGGCATAGTGAGAAGAACGGTTGATGATCTTCGGTTCATAGATTCTCGAAGAGAAATGTTTCCAGACTTCATAGGGCAGCTCAACCCGCACGCCGATATCAACCTGGTTGTTATGTCTTAAGATGCCGTTATTGTCGCACCACTTTTCAAACATGCGGTTGCCGATGCGTCCGACTGCAAAAATCACATGTTCACCACTCACGACATGTTCTTCATTCTTGTGCACATAGACAACTTCACGTCTGTCTTTGACGACATCGGTGACGGTCGCTTCGGTTCTGATTTCCACTCTGTCTTTCAGGGTTGAAATCAGTCTCAGCATCGTACCGAAGTTGGCATCCGTGCCAAGATGCTTGACCCGTGCCTGCTGCATATGCAGATCATGCTGAAGGCAGAGTGTCTTCAGTTCATTGTCCGGTTCATAGACATCTTTGGAAGCCCCGTGCTTCACGAGAATATCATCTGCCTGAAGGATGTAGTTCATGACCTTCTTTTCATCCATGACTCTCGGCAGCCAGCCGCCGTATTCGGTTGTGATATTGTATTTGCCGTCTGAGAACGCTCCGGCACCGGCCATCCCTTCCATGATTGCACAGCTTCTGCATTTGATGCATTTGGAAACAGCACCTGTCAGAATCGGGCATTTTCTGTTTTCGAGATCTTTGCCGCGCTCAAGAATCAAAACCTTCAGATCAGGTTTCTTTTCGGAAAGTCTGTATGCGCACATCAGGCCTCCGATTCCGCCGCCGATGATGACAGCGTCAAAATGTTCTGTTAATCCCATATACTTCTGTTACTTCTCCTTCGGCCAAAGTGAAAGCTCATCTCCTTTGACCAGATATGCCTTTTCGGATATTTCCGCAAGCGGTGAATCACTCAGTGAATCCGAATAGAATTCTTCAATCTTCGCTGATCCGCATGCTTCATGAAACCGCCTGACTTTTTCGCTTCCGTGACAGTTTAATCCGTTGTATTTTCCGGTATGAATATCCACCTCACTGGCCATGCATGATTCGATTCCTGTTTTCCCGCAGAACGAGCGGATCAGAAATTCAGGTGATGCTGAAATCACCAGATCATCCGGCCGCTGTTTTTCCCTGTACCAGCCTTTGATGTGGTTCATATGCGAAGACGTAAAATCTTCGACAGCCTGATCCATATCATCCACAAATGTGAACATATGATACAGGTGCTGCTTGAACGTCAGCTTCTTCACTGCCCGGATGCCATAGAGCAAACCGAAGAGTGCTGTTCTCGGAATCGAAAGCAGTGTTTTGGGGCGGTGCACATAAAGCCATCTGACAAAGCCGAATGTCGAATCGCCGCGGTAGATTGTATTATCCCAGTCATATACATTCATGATTATTACCTCAGATGCATCAACATTATAAACGGTCCGGACTGAATTGTCCCGTTCAGTTCAGAATCTGAATCCTGATGATTCATTCTTTTTCATCAGAGATTTTTATACAGCCAGGATACGTCTGTTTCTTCCGGGCTGCTGTTCCAGGTATCTTTTTCCGGCGGCGCAGGCACCGGCTTTCTGACTTCATCTTTCATATAGGCATATTTGCCGAGGAAATTTCTGTCCTCTTCTTTTGAAAGCGGCGGTCTTGTATTGGTCACCTGCATGTCATTGATCCAGCCGGCATGATATTCATTTTTGGTTGTGCGCTGCCAGTTTCCGCTTAAAATACGCCATTCCCCGTTCATCTTTACATGCGTTCCCGGCACCATGCCGAGCGACACAATCGCCATCGGTTTTTCCCTGAATTTTGAAAGGCCTTCAATGCCGACCGACCACCATGTTCCTCTTGCTTTCGTGCATGTCTCATCCACTTCAATGACAGGTGTAGTGAGCGGATGTATCAGCATATTCCCTTCCAGCGAATCAACCACCGGCTTCATGCGGAAAGCAATCTCCGCTTCTGCATCAAAGGAAGGATGTTCCATTGCCTTAAGTTCTTTTCGCGGCTGGTTGATGTGCTGATCATCATGAAATACAGCAGCCCGCCCGCGCAGATTTTTCACCTGCCACACTGCATACAGCTTTTCAATCTGTTTTTCTGCTTCGATGAATTCCTCATCGCTTAACAGTTCAATTTCTTCCATTGTAAACATATCATCACCTGGTTTTGTCATTTCTTAACATCCAGTACCGTTCTTCCTCACGCCATGTATCATACGGATACGGTGCTGCCGGAATGCCATAGCGGATTGCTTTGGGATGATACGGATTATGCCATGTCGAAGGCTTTGCTCTTTCGTGCATCGGTGTATTGAGACGGTTGATGAGTGATGTGTCATCCACCCAGCCTTCATGATAGTCGCAATGAATCACCGTGAAGTAATGCAGATGCCAGACTTTCCATTCATCATTGATGTAAATGAAATCAACCGCAAAATCACCCCACATCCATCTCGCCTGCGGTTCATCATTTTCTCTTAATACGCTGAGAGCGCCGGGCGACCACCAGAGTGCTCTGGCTGTTCTGCAGTCGGCAGCGACTTCGATCACCGGAGTCGTCAATTGCAGATCGATCATTTCACCTGCTCTGATCTCTGTTCCGAGAAGATATTCAATTCCTGCCCTGAGTGCTTCTGCACCTTCAAATACGCCTTCATCGGCATATTCCAGAGATACATCATCCATTTCTAGAGCGAAATATTTCAGTACGTCGTCAATCCTTCTGAAATTAACTGCCGCAATCAGCCTGCCCATATTGTTTTCAATTTCCTGATATGCAGAAAGCTGATTGATTTTCAGAAGAAGGTTCTGTTTTCTTTCTTCGTCAATCATATTGATGTTTTCCTTCCACTTTTTTCAAAATCATACCATACAGCCTCCGGCAGAATCATTTCATATCGACAGCTTTTCGGTTAGAATTGGGACATGAAAAAGATTCAGATCATGCTGTTTTCCGCACTGATGCTGTGCGGCTGCGGCGTCAGACAAAAACATGATGAACAGAAGGATGCAGTTTATGAAAGTGCTGATTTTACGGCTGTCGTGATCAGCGATCTTCATTACAGTTCATCACCTTCCGCGTTCAATTCAATCGTGCCGCTCGAGCCGCTTTGCAAAGAGGTGACGGATGCTTTGATTGAGCAGGTCATCGATCTTTCACCGGATGCATTCATACTCACCGGCGACAACACAAACAACGGTTCTGCCGCAGATGTCACAGAGCTTTCATCAAAGCTTTCAAAAGTCAGAGAAGCCGGAATCGAAGTGATCATGACAACCGGCAATCATGATTACGGGCAGCGTGATATGAAGCCATACGAAGCATATTTTCTGCCGCTGCTTGATATGGATGAAAAAGATCCTGATTCCTACAGCTATGTCACGGAATTCAAAGGCATCACTGTTTTTTCGTTGGATGATTCGCATGCCGAAAGCAGTGACGGATATTTTTCCGAAGCAACCATGTCATGGCTTAAAAAGCAGCTGGATCAGGCTGTCAGTAAACATGAACATATTCTGTTTCTTTCCCATCACAATATTCTTTCAGGCAGAAATGAAGCGATGTATGAGCACTATCTGATTCAGAATGAAGGACTGGTTAAAATGCTGAAGGAAGCGGATGTGCGCCTATGCATGAGCGGCCACCAGCATAATCAGGCGGTCTATGAATCAGAAGGCATGTATGAAATTCTGAACGGAATGCCCTTTTCATCCGCCCATACATTCGGACTGCTGGAACTGAATGATGAAGGCGTCAGCTACCGGACTGTTCCGATTGATTTTGAATCCTATGGAAAAGATGATCTTTCAGCCATGTGTGAAGAAGCGATCAGAAAACAGTCGGAAGTTTTCTTTTCAACATTTGAAAGACTCTGCGATGAAGAAGGACTCACCCAGAATGAATCAGAACATGTGATGGTATTGATTACCCGCTTCTTTGATTCTTCAGGCAGAGGTACACTTGCACTCGATGCAAAAGATATCCTGAATGATCCCTGGTATGGGAAAATGCAGGAAGTTCTCTATGACAAAAACTACGGCCCGTGGATGGAGAAACTCTTAAAGAATCCTCCCGCTGACGGATCAGAACTGACATTCAGCTGGAAATAAAAAAAAGGAGGAAGCCATGAGCCAGAAAGTCATTATCACCGGTGTGCATAGACCTGAATTCATCGAAAGATACCGCAGTCTTCCTGATGCAAAGGTCGTATTTGCAGAAAAGAGTGAAGATCTCAAAGAAGAAGACCTGATCGATTGCGGGCTGTTTGCCGGCAGAATCACACCTGCCCTTGCAGAGAAAATGCCGAAGCTTCGCTTTGTTCAGCTCTTCAGTGCTGGAGCCGGCGGTTACGGCTGGCTGCCTGAACATATTATCCTGGCAAATGCATACGGGGCATATGGTGATTCCATTGCCGAACATATGCTCACAACAACCCTGATGGCCATGAAGCGCATGCCGGAATATCTGGAAATGCAGAAGGAACAGGGCTGGGATCTGCTGAAAGACATTGACCGTTTTGAAGGCTCCCGCATCCTTTCCGTTGGCATGGGTGCGATCGGTACGGCTTATCTGAAAAAAGCGGACGCTTGGCGCAATATGCTATGGCGTCAGAAGAAGTGTTCATGACAGACCGGAATTTGTAAAGCAGCTTGTCACCGTGAATGAGATGGATGAACTGCTGCCTTTCATGGATGTTGTCGCACTCAGTCTCCCGGGGACTGATGAAGTCAAAGATATGTTTGATGAAAGAAGACTGCGGCTCATGAAGAAAAATGCCATTCTCCTGAATACCGGACGGGGAAATTCGGTCGTGACGGAAGATCTGATCAAAGTCATGAATGAAGGACATCTCAAAGCGGCATGTCTTGATGTCATGGATCCCGAACCCCTCCCGAAAGATCATCCATTATGGACAACACAGCGTGTTTACATCACGCCTCACATCTCAGGCGGCTATCGGGCAGGCGTCAATTATGAGCGTGTCAATGAGATTGTTCTGAAGAACCTGACGCTTGTTCTTGAAGGAAACAGCCCGGTTCATATCGTCGACAGAAAGCTTGGATATTAATATGCTTGTTAAAAATGAAATTCCGATCCTTGAATATGATGATGCAAAGGATGCTGTCATCAACCCGGATCATGAAAAGCTCAATGTGAAATTTCCCGAGCGTGCTGTCTTTGCATTCCTCGGAGATGTTACGGATACTTACTGCAGAGAACATCATGCGGAAGTGATCGCATATTTTGAAAGCATCACAAAGTATTATCCCCTGTATCTGCTGAAAGAAAACGGAGAAGAATACTGCATGATACAGGCACCGGTGGGAGCTGCGGCTGCGAGTCAGATCATGGACTGGCTGATTGCATACGGTGTGAAAAAGATCATCAGCACCGGCTCATGCGGTGTTTTATGCGATCTGAAAGAAAATACTTTCCTTGTACCGTACAAAGCACTCAGAGATGAAGGTACTTCCTATCACTATCTTCCCCCTTCCCGTTTTGTTGATATCTCTTCCGACGCAAGAAACGCCATCGAATCTGTCCTGAATGCGCACAATTTGCCTTACAGCGAAGTCATCACATGGTCAACCGACGGTTTCTTCAGAGAGACAAGGGAAAAGGTTGCCTACCGGAAAAGTGAAGGCTGTCAGACTGTTGAAATGGAATGCGCAGCTCTGGCGGCATGCAGTGAAATGCGCAATTGTCTCTTCGGCATGATTCTCTATACTGCCGATACACTTGCAGATTGTGAAAACTATGATGAGCGGGGCTGGGGAAATGACTCAAAAGAAGCTGCACTTCGCTTAAGCATCGAATCAGTCCTGCAGCTTTAAGAATCTTCTTACAGGCATCTCCACTGCTTTTGAGGGAGATGCTTTTTCTGTGCTCCGTCCATGTTATTGCATGATAAGATGACAGTGAAAAATCTTCATTCAAAAATCAAGGGAGACATTATGAAAGTTACTTATTTCGGTACGACAACATTGCTGTTTGATGACGGCAAAGATCAGATTCTTTTTGATGCGCATCTGACAAGACCTTCTTTGTTCAGATATATTTTCTCAAGTGCAGAAAGTGATCACGATCTGATTGATGAAAAGATCAGACTCCATCAGATCGACCGGCTGAAAGCGATCTTTGTTTCGCATACACATCATGACCACGTTCTGGATGCCCCGTTTATTGCGAAGCGCTGCAATGCCGTGATCTATGGATCAAAAAGTGCAATGAATGTCGGCAGAGGCGGTGATGTTCCGGAAGAAAATCTTGTCGAATTCAAAGCGAATGAAACATATGAAGTCGGTGATTTCAGAATTACCGTCATCCCTTCCCTTCATTCCAAACCGACCATTCTGAACAATGATCTCGGTGAGACGATTGATGAGCCTCTGAAGCAGCCGGCAAGACTGCGTGATTACAAAGAAGGCGGTTCCTATGATTTCTATGTGGAAGCACATGGAAAGAAATATATGATCCGTCCGAGCTTCAACTACATCGAGCATCAGATGGACGGATATCAGGCAGATGTACTGTTCCTTGGGGTTGCCGGCTTAGCCAAGGCTGATGAAGAAACCGAAAAGAATTTCTTCCGGGAAACTGTTGAAAAGCTGCAGCCTGAGCTGATCATTCCGGTGCACTGGGACAATTTCTTCTCTTCACTCAGAAAGCCGGCAAAAGGAATGATACCGCTTGTCGAAAAGACAGAAGTTGTCTTCCATAAGATGGCAAAATACTGCGAACAGCATGACATTCATTTCCTTGTACAGATTCCTTTGACAAGTATTGAGATTTAAAGAAAGGTTCAGCCTATGAACACAGCCGCAAAATGGATCACTGCCAACCTGGCAGCTCCCTTTTACCTCAGAAAAGAAATCACACTCAGATCGCCGATCAGACATGCTTACGCAAGAGTCTCAGGACTCGGGCAGTTTGTCTTTCACATCAATGGGCAGAAGGTATCAGACCATGAACTTGATCCGGGATGGACGGATTACAGAAAATATATCGAATATGTGACATTTGATGTGACCGGATATCTCCATGAAGGTATCAACGCCATCGGCGCTGAAGTGGCAAACGGATGGTATATCATGGATGATCATCACTACACATTCCGTTTTCCCGAATTCATGCCGCCGAATCCCAATCCCTATCACGCCTTCAATGACAGCCTTGTCTTTTTCATGGATCTGAAGGTTGAATATGAAGACGGATCGGAAGATGTGTTTGCATCGGATGAATCATTCAGAACCCATCCTCACCCGACTGTTTATTCAAATGTCTGCGGCTCTGAAAAATATGATGCCCGTCTGAATCAGAGCGGCTGGAACAACCCGGGCTTTGATGATCATGACTGGCAGCCTGCCTCAATTGCAGAAAAACAGCCGGAAGCTGAATTCATTGAGCAGTTTCAGCCTGCAGTCAAAGCCATCCGAACATATGAAGCCGAATATCTTTATACCGTCAATCACAGAAAGATCTATGATTTTTCACAGAATATGTCATTCCTCCCGGAATTTGACATCAAAGGAAAACCCGGCGATGAAGTGCGCTTCTACCCTGCCGAAAAGCTTAATGATGACGGTGATGTCGATCAGTATGCAAAAGGCTGGACACTTGTGGATGATGTCATCACCTATATCATCGGTTCAGATGAAAC
>JAUNEN010000079.1 GCA_030525525.1 Erysipelotrichaceae bacterium | reverse complement strand
ATGATATGATTAAAAGGTAAGAACGAAAGGAATAATCATATGAGCACACGTTTGCCTGAAGGCTTTTTATGGGGAGGCGCAACCGCCGATTTTCAGTTTGAAGGAGGCTTCAACGAAGGCGGAAGAGGAATTCTTTCCCATGACTACGAAACAGACGGAAGTCTGAACAATCCAAGACATCATACATTGCGGATGCCGGACGGTTCAATCATCAAACCGGCAAGCAGTTTCTTCCTGGCGGATCCGGTTCCGAAGGAAGCAGTTCCCGTTTTCCTGGATGACGAATATTATCCCAGCCACAAGGCGGTTGACTTCTATCATCATTACAAAGAAGACATTGCCTTAATGGCAGGAATGGGCTTCAATGTATTCCGTTTCTCAATCTGCTGGAGCAGAATCTATCCGACCGGCGATGAAGAAACACCGAATGAAGAAGGTCTGAAATTCTATGAAGATGTGATTGATGAGATGGCTTCCTATCATATGGAACCGCTGATCACGATCTGTCATGACGAGCTGCCGATGGAGCTTGCCCTGAAATATGACGGCTGGAGCGACCGGCATGTCATTGACTGCTATCTCAGATACTGCCGCACTTTGTTTGAGAGATACGGAAAGAAATGCAGATACTGGCTGACATTCAACGAGATCAATGCAGTCAGAGGATTCGGTCCCTGCGGGACAAGAGAAAGCACGGGCAGAACACACTACCAGGCGGTTCATCACATGTTTGTTGCAAGTGCAAAGGCAGTGATCATGGGTCATGAAATGATGCCGGGCAGTATGTTCGGGGCAATGTATGCGATGAGTGAACTGTATCCGGCAACCTGTAAGCCGGAAGATATGTTCCGCCATATGCAGGTCAGAAGAGAAAACTGGTACTTCATTGATTCCATGGCCAGAGGCTATTATCCTTCCTATGCAAAAGACCTCTATAACAGAAGAGGATTCGAAGGAATTGAAATCCTCGAAGGCGATGAAGAGATCATGAAGCAGGGACAGCTTGACTTTGTGTCATTCAGCTATTACCGCTCGGCAACCGTCAAGGCAGGCGATCCTTCATTTACGGTCGGCGGAAGCCCGAATCCGTATCTGAAGAACACCGACTGGGGATGGCCGATCGATCCGCTCGGATTGCGCTATTGCATGAATGAAATCCATGACCGCATCCAGAAGCCGATCTTCATCGTTGAAAACGGACTCGGTGCGGTGGATGTACCGGATGAAAACGGATATGTCGAAGATGACTACCGCATTGAATACCTGAAGGATCACCTGACAGAAATGGCAAATGCAATTAACATCGACGGCGTCGAATGCATCGGATATACAATGTGGGGTCCGATTGATCTGGTATCCCTTTCAACCGGTGAAATGAAGAAGAGATACGGATTCATCTATGTCGATATGGATGATAAAGGAAACGGCACATTGAAGCGTTCAAAGAAAAAATCATACGACTGGATGAAGAAGATCATCGAAACAAACGGCGAAGCACTCGAAGAATGAAAAAATGCGGATTGTCTGATAACGGACAGTCCGCATAGTCTTATTCGGCAGAAAGATCTTTTTTCATTCTGAAGAACAGGAAGACTGATATGATGCATGCCAGAATATCTGCAAACGGGATTGCGGCCCAGAGGAAGTTCAGCTCATGGAAGAGGGCTGAGAGCAGCCAGAATGAGACTACCGGCAGAACAAAGCCGCGCAGCACATTGACGATGAGCGTATAACGGGCGTGTCCGAGAGCCTGCATCGAGCTTGTCAGAATGATGCATGTACCGCCGAAAATCAGAGAGATCAGGGAGACTCTTAATGCAATCAGACCGATTGCCATCAGATTTTCTGAGGCATTGAACATTGTGAGGATGGTTGAAGGAATGATTTCCAGAACAACCGTGAGCACAGCCATCAATGACACAATCACCGTGAGTGCATAGCGGACAGTTGTCCAGACACGGTCATAGCGTTTTGTGCCGCGGTTGTAGGAAAGAATCGGAACCATGCCGTTATTCATACCGAAGGCAGGCATATAGCAGAAGTTCTGCAGTTTCATCCAGATGCCGTAGACTGCGGTTGCGGTTGTGCTGTACTGCAGGAAGATCTGATTGATGACAAACGAACTCATGCTGGTAAGACCCATGGTGATCATGGAAGGAATACCGATTGCAAAGATTTCTTTTGCGGCCTTCTTTTTCGGCGAGAATACACGCTGAAGGGACAGGTTGACCCACTCATTGCGGTTCATGTTGAACCAGAAGGCAAGAGAAGCCGCAAGAATCTGTCCGAGAACGGTTGCGACTGCCGCTCCGGCAATGCCCATCTTCGGGAACGGGCCGATTCCGAAGATCAGAAGCGGGTCAAATATAATGTTGAAGATTGCACCGGACGCCTGCGAAATCATAGCAAGCGAAGCATTTCCGGTACTTGTCAGCATCTTTTCAAAATAGGCACCGAAGAAAGCTCCGGCAGAAACGATCCAGACGATGGAGAGATACGATGTGCCGTATTCAACGATTTCGCTGACGTCAGTCTGGAATGTATAGAACCTGTGCGTGAAAGTGAAGCCGAGAATCGCAAATACAACGATGTAGCATAAGCACAGGAAAATACCTGTATTTGAAAGTTCTTCGGCATGTTCGTAATCCTTGCGCGCGATTGTGCGGGGAAGGGAAGCGGACAGTCCGACTCCGGTTCCGATACCGATCGCATTCATGATGGACTGCATCGGCATTGCCAGACTGACAGCAGTCAGTGCATTTTCAGATAATCTTGCGACGAACATGGAATCGACAATATTGTAGAGTGCCTGTATAAAGAACGACAGCATCATCGGGACAGCCATACTGATCAGCAGCTTTCCTACAGGCATGGTGCCGAGTTTGTTTTCTCTTTGTGTCATGTTTTTCTCCGAATACGGCAATTATAAAGATTTTTGGATAAAAATGTCAGTGATTTGTTTGCATGAAAGATATTTCATGCCAAATGAATGAAAATCCGGAAATGATAGCGTTTACACGGCTGCATCACTGTTTTAAAAATGTCCCGGGTTCAGTAAAATAGATATAACGTATTTTTATACGTTTCAAACAGGAGATAGTTTATCTATGAGTATATTCGATGTCCTGACTCTGTTCGGCGGGCTGGCAATGTTTCTTTACGGCATGCGCTTAATGGGAGACGGACTGAAAGAGAGTTCTTCCGGAACTCTGAAAAAAATGATGGAAATGGTCACCAACAATCCCGTCAAGGCATTTCTGCTTGGCGCTGCGGTAACGGCGGTCATTCAGTCATCAACAGCGACGATTGTCATTACTGCCGGTCTTGTTACGGCTGGAATCATCACCTTCAGACAGTCACTGGGAATTGTCATCGGTGCCAATGTCGGTACAACCGTCACCGGCCAGATCATCCGTCTGCTTGACCTGAATGCATCGGCAGGCTGGCTGGAAATCTTCAAGCCTTCCTCCCTGGCTCCGATTGCACTTGTCATCGGGATTGTTCTGATCATGACAAACCGTTTCAAAAATGCGAAGGTTTTAGGCAATATTGCGATCGGCTTCGGCATTCTGTTCAGCGGCCTGCTGAATATGACAAATGCAGTCGATACCCTATCCGAAACAGGCGTGTTTGAATCATTGTTTTCTTCTCTCGGTTCCAATCCGTTCATCGGGTATCTGACCGGTGCGACGGTTGCCTTTATCCTGCAGAGCTCAAGTGCAACGATCGGTATTCTGCAGGCATTCTCAGCTTCCGGCAAGCTTGCCTTCAATGCTGTCTATGCGGTGATTGCCGGTGTTTATCTCGGTGATTGCGTGACGACAGCAATTGTCTGCTCAATCGGTGCCCAGGCAGATTCCAAACGGGTCGGAATGTTCAATATTCTGTACAATCTGTCAAAGACAGTTCTTGTACTGGCCGGTATTTTTGTGTTCAGAAAGCTCGGCTTACTGGACGGGATCTGGTATGAAACCGTCAATTCAGGACGGATTGCCAATGCGAATACAATATTCAATCTGGCAAGCGCAGTGATTCTGCTGCCGACGGTATCAGTCTTTGAAAAGCTGTCTATGAAGATCATCAAAGATGAACCGGTCACCCCGAACCCGTACAAAGACAAGCTTGATGCCCTGAATCCGGCATTCTTCTCAACACCTGCACTGGCACTGCGAAGCTGCTATGATGCTTTGCTTGCGATGTTCTATGCGGCAAGAAACAATGTGGAAACTGCATGTCAGCTCTTAAGAAGCTATGATGAAAAGAAAGCAGAAGAAATCCGCAGCGAGGAAGAGAACATCGACCTGCTGGCAGATCGTGTTTCCGGCTACATCGGTGAGCTCAGCGGAAAGCTGACAGCGCAGTATCACACTTCGATTCTCAATGAATACTACAAACTGGTTGTCGAATTCGAGCGCATGGGCGATTATGCAATGAATATCTGCGATTCAGCGAAAGATCTCGACAAAAAAAGCATCCAGCTTTCTCTGATCGCAACAGGTGAACTGGATGTGCTTGAAGAACTGATCGGGAGAATTCTTGATTATACCGAACAGGCATTCAAGAAAAGAGATATTGTTGCGGCGGCTGAGATTGAACCGTTTGAAGAAGTTGTCGATGACATGGTCAATGTGATGCGCAAAAACCATATGCACAGACTTTCAAAGGGCTTATGCACGGTAACCGCCGGAGCAGACTTCCTGGATGTGCTGCATGATATTGAACGTATTTCGGATATCTGTTCCAATGTCGGTCTTGCCACGCTTGCCCGTGTTCATCCGGAGCTTTCCGAACAGTCGCATGATTATATCTACAATCTTCATGCCGGAAATGATGAGACATTCAACGAGAAATATCATCAGGCGCGCAGCGAATATATCGGCAGACTGAATCAGGTGATTGAATCATTTCAGGAACATGAGGGGCGTGCAGATCATCAATGACAAATGAAAAAGGAGCGCTGCTCCTTTTAAGATCTGTCGGTAACTTCGGCAAGTGCATTCTCAATTAATGTATCCGCCGGGCGGTTGGTTTCTTCATACCATCCCTTGAGAAACAGACACCAGTATTCATCATATGTCAATGAAGATGCGCTCACTTTGGCGGCCAGCTCTTTGCCCAGATACCTGTAGTAGGAAGCGTCTTCAGCGCAGCCTGTGATATCTTCCTTTCCATACGGATAGCGTTCGATGAAGCCGTATCTGACACAGTTGTCTTTGAGCCACTTATAACTTTCGGTTGTCCGGAAGTCTTCGTATTTTTCATATGTGGCTGCCAGGTTGATGGACAGGCCTGTCTGAAACTCGCAGAATCCGGCTTTGCCGATCTGTATGTCAGCATAATATTCGCCTTTGTTGTTCAGGAAATGCGTATATGCATTCTGAATGGAAACATAGTCCATATAGGAACCGCTGATAAAGAAGGCATACCCCTCGCCGAGGGCATCCATGCACATTTTTACGGCGGCTTCGGCAGCTTCTTTTGTCAGCTGCATTCCCGCTACGGAGTACTCGGTTGTAATCGGGGTGAGTTCTTCCGGCACAAAGTCAGCCGGCAGGTAGTAGTTTTTGTTTACAAGCACATTGAGATTGTGCGGGTCTTCCGCTGCATATTTCATGCGGTAATTCTGGCGGTAGCTGCTTTCAAGAACGAATGATCCGCCGGCATTCTGTTCGCGGCAGGCGATCACATCGTCGATATAGAGCTGCTCGTTCCATTGATAATCAAATGTAAGCAGCGGCGTCAGCTCATAGAATTTCAGGGAAGCAAACAGATTCATTAACTGATCTTCCTCATAGCCTTCATCCGCCAGTCTTCTGTAAAGCAGAAAGTCACGGTCGCTGAATTCACGGGTCGTGTCCGTGGCAACATACAGAGGGATATAGTCCTTCTGCAGTGTGCCGGTGCGGATTGCTTCGGCAAGATGTTCCGAATAATATCCGTTTTCCAGAATGGTATCGCTGAGACCGGCTTCGGCGATCGCTTCCGCTTCTTCTCTGCTGTAGCCGAGATTGCGGATCTTTGAATCTTTCATCATGGCAGGCACCTTGAAAGCGGCGATGATTCCGACCGCAAGAATCACCGGGAATATCAGCAGCCACCAGCGGACTCTGCGCTTCGGCTTTCTTTTTTTCTGTGCATTCACGCGTTTGATTCCTTCATCTGTTCCGTTCATTTCAATACCTCAAAAAGATTCCATACAGATGTGTGCGGCGGATCATGTTCAATGATCACAGGTGTTTTAAGAGTCGGATGAGGAAATTCGAGCCTTGCCCCGTAAAGAGCGATCTGTCCTTTCTCTGCGTGCGGATTGTACCTCTGGTCAAAGACGAGCGGCCAGCCTCTTGATGAAAACTGAACACGGATCTGATGGGAACGTCCTGTTTTCAGATACACCCGGACAAGTGTTTTTCCGTTTCTGCGTTCAAGGACTTCATAATCCAGTTCACTGTATTTGCCGTGCGCTTCATCACTGACGTGCACCGTGTTTGTCTTTGAGTCTTTGCGAAGATAATCCCTGAGGGTTCCCCGGTCTGTTTTGATATTGGCGTCAATGACAGCCAGGTATTCCTTTTTCAGTGCATGCGTACGCACCGAATCGGAAAGTCTTGAAGCAGCTTTTGATGTTTTGGCAAACACCATGACGCCGCCGACCGGACGGTCAAGACGGTGAACCAGCCCGACATAGACATTGCCCGGCTTATTGTACTTTTCCCGGATGTATTCCCGGCACATGCTGAGAAGATCGGGATCTTTTGACTCATCGGGTGCACTCGGCACATTCACCGGCTTTTCAACGCACAGAACATGATTGTCTTCATAGAGAACATTGATCATAGGCGCTCCCAGCGGCCGTAGATACCGCAAGGCAGCAGCAGATCGCGTTTTGACACCGGCAGAGCCACTTCGCCGGTTTCAATCTTTCCGTCCGGATGCTCTGAAAGAATCATGGTTTTCATCATATTTTCCAGAACGATGGAGGAGAAGCCGGTTGTATAGCTGTTGATCAGGAAGAACAGTGCATGTTCATCGAAAATTTCCATGCAGGCTTCAATCAGCCTGGTGATCTCTTTTTCGAATTTCCACATTTCGCCGTCCGGTCCGCGCCCGTAGGAAGGCGGATCCATGAGGATGCCGTGGTATGTTCTGCCTCTGCGCTTTTCACGTTCGACAAATTTCAGGCAGTCATCGACAATGAAGCGGATTTTTGCGTCGGTCAGATTGCAGAGATCGCGGTTCTCCTTTGCCCATTGAACCATTCCCCTGGAAGCGTCCACATGAACAACTTCAGCTGCCCCGGCAGCCGCACACGCCATGGTTGCGCCGCCTGTATATGCAAAAAGATTCAGGATTCTGAATTCTTCGTCCGGATATTTCTGAATCAGATTGCTCATCCAGTCCCAGTTGACTGCCTGTTCGGGAAACAGGCCGGTATGCTTGAAACCGGTCGGAGAAACTTTAAAGGTCAGATTTTTATAATCCACAGTCCATGATTCAGGCAGTTTCTTTTTATATTCCCAGCTGCCGCCGCCTTTGTTTGAGCGGTGGTAGACTGCATCTGCCTTATGCCATAAACGCTCTGTATAATCCGCCGGCCAGATTGCCTGGGGATCAGGACGTCTTAAGACAATTCCTTTCCACTGTTCAAGTTTTTCGCCGCTGCCGGCATCAATACAGGAATAATCATTCCATTCGTCTGCTTTTCTTAACATATCCAAACCTCGTGGGTATTATACCATGCACGGCACGGATTTAACCTATGGTCAGATGAAATCGGCATACGGGCAGGGGTGTATGTTATAATGAATCGCATACCGTTTTGAAGCAAACGGATCAAATCAGAAATGATACGGAGCCGGAAATATGATAGATACAGCCAGTCTGAATAAAGAACAGAAAGAAGCAGTTCTCAGCGATGATCAGTACATGCGCGTCATTGCCGGGGCAGGCAGCGGAAAAACACGCGTGCTGACGATGCGGATTGCCCATCTGATTGAAGATGAAGATGTCAGGGAGAATAAAATCCTGGCCATCACATTTACCAATAAAGCAGCCAATGAAATGAAGGAGAGAATCCGTAAAATGCTGAGCGACAGCATTTATGAACCATGGATCTCCACCATTCACAGCCTCTGTGTGCGTATATTGAGGGAAGATATCACGGTCATGGGATATCCCCGCAATTTTACAATCATGGATGCCGAAGATCAGAAGGCGGTACTGAAGGAAGCCTACAAGCAGCTGAATCTTGAGGCATCGGATTATCCTTACGGAGCTTTGCTGAACTACATCTCCAACAACAAAACGGAGAATGTTTCGCCCGACGCTGCGAAGGATCTTGCCGGCGGCTATCTGGAAGATAAAAACAAAGCTGCAGTTTATGAATACTATATCAACCGCCAGCAGGCGCTGTATGCGCTTGATTTTGACGATCTGATTCTCTGGACCGTGCGCATGTTCTCTCAGTTTGATGAGGTTCTTGCCAAGTGGCAGAGACGTTTTGAATATATTCTGGTCGATGAGTTCCAGGATATCGATTTGGCTCAGTACAAGCTGATCAGATACCTTGCCGGCAAGCGCAATTCACTCTATGTTGTCGGCGATCCCGATCAGACGATCTATACGTGGCGTGGCGCCGATGTGAATATCATCATGAATTTTGAAAGGGACTTCCCTGACGCAAAAACCGTGATTCTGAACGAAAACTACCGCTCGACGGATGCCATTCTGAACGGTGCCAACTCGGTGATCAAAAACAACCGCCACAGAGTCAAGAAAGATCTGTTTACCAGAAGAAAATCGGAAGAAAAGATCACCCATTACGCCAGTGCATCCGATGAATATCAGGCAGCCTGGATTGCCGAAAAGATTGCCGAACTGCACAGAAAAGGCAAATCCTACAGCGACATTGCGATTCTCTACCGTTCAAACTATCTTTCCAGAAGTCTTGAAAAGGGAATGCTTGATATGAGAATTCCCTATGTGATCTATGGCGGTATCCGGTTCTATGAAAGACAGGAAGTCAAGGATGCTCTGTGCTATCTCAGAATGGCGGCAGGTGCGGATGATCTTGCCCTCATGAGAATTCTCAACCGTCCCAAGCGCGGCATCGGCAATAAAACGATGGATGCGATTTCCGATGAAGCAAGACGCACGCATGTCAGTATGTACGAAGTGCTCAAGCGCAATGAAATCTTCTCCGGCAAGAACAAAAAGACGATTGAAGGCTTTGTGGCAATGGTGGAAAGCTGGCGCACTGACGTAGCCAACGGGGTTGAGATCTTCAGACTGTTCGAAAAGATCATTGAAGATTCAGGCCTAAGGGCAAGTCTTGAAGAAGCCAAGGAATATGAAAGAATCGAAAACCTGAAGGAATTGATCGATGACGTCCGTGAATTCTCGGATGCCTATCCGGAAAGCACGCTGGATGAGTATCTGCAGTTAGTTTCCTTATACGGCGACCGCGATGAAACAATGGATTCCGAATATGTCAGACTGATGACGGTTCACGCCGCCAAGGGTCTTGAATTCGATACGGTTTTCGTGACGGATATGAACGAAGGAATCTTCCCCAATGAAAGAGCGATGAATGAAAGCGGCACCCGCGGCGTGGAGGAAGAAAGACGCCTTGCCTATGTTGCTTTCACAAGAGCGCGCAACAAGCTCTATCTCACCGAAGCGGGAGGCTTCAGCTACATTCTGCAAAGAGCGCGTACCACTTCAAGATTCATCCGTGAAATCGATGAAGAATATATCGAACATATCGGCAATGATGCACGTTACACGAAAAAAGACGTGCAGCTCTCGAGCGTTCTGTTCGACAATCCGAGAGGCTCGTTCACTGAGCGTCTCCATGAAACAAATGCGGCGCAGCTCAAGAAAGGCGAGCTTGTCACCCATGTCAAATTCGGTGAAGGTGTTGTTATCTCCTGCAAAGGCGGCATTGCGGAAATCGCATTCCCGTATCCGCAAGGCATCAAGAAGATTGCGGCAGGACATCCGAGTCTGAAGAGAAAATCAGATATGAAGAGCTAGAGGTTGTTATGAGTGAAGACAGATTGAAAACAATGAGAGAGCTTGTTGACTCTCTGAATGAGGCAGCTGATTCCTATTACAACGGCCGCGGTGAAATCATGAGCGACTATGAATGGGACGCCATGTTTGACCGTCTGAAAAGAATGGAAGAGGAAACGGGAACCGTTCTTGAAGATTCACCGACAATCAATGTTTCAGCCGATCAGATTGCCGGCACCAAAGAGGAACATGAATTCGCTGCTCTTTCACTTGCAAAGACCAAGAAGCCTGAAGATCTTGTGAAGTGGGCGGACGGCCGGAAGATCTGGATCAGCTGGAAACTGGACGGTCTGACCCTGGTTGTGACCTATGACAACGGCAGACTGAGCAAGGTTGTCACAAGAGGAGACGGCCATATCGGCACCAACATCACCCATCTGGCATCTTCAATCCACGGCATTCCCAAATCAATCAAAGAAACGGGACATCTGGTTATCCGCGGCGAAGCAGTGATCTCCTATGAAGATTTCGAACGATTCCGGATTGAATCCGGTGAAGACTACGCCAACCCGAGAAATCTGGCCTCAGGATCTCTGACTCTCAAGGATACCGAAGAAGTCAGAAGAAGAAATATTCACTGGATACCGTTTACTCTGGTGCATACAGACCGTGAGATCGTTTCGTGGGGTGAACGGATGGATTACCTCGAAAGCCTCGGCTTTGCGACGGTGGATCATGAAGCAATCACAGAGCCTGATGTGAAGCAGATCAACGAGATGATTGAAAAGTTCACAAAGCGTGTCACTGACGGTGAAAATCCATATCCTGTGGACGGTCTGGTCATCGTTTATGATGATACGGAATATGCATCGGGAGGCAGTGTGACCGGCCACCATGCGACAAGAGCCGGCTATGCCTTCAAATGGCAGGATGAGGCAGTTGAATCCGAACTTGAATATATTGAATGGTCATGTGCCGCTTCCGCGATTACGCCGGTTGCGGTGTTTAAGCCGGTTGAAATTGAAGGAACCACTGTCAGGCGCGCATCGCTTTGCAACATCAGTGAATGCGAAAGACTGGCCATCGGTTCAAAGGGAACGGTTCTTTCCGTCATCAAGGCAAACAAGATCATTCCCAAGGTCATTCATGTTTCCCATACGGAAGGGACATTTGAAATCCCTTCGCACTGTCCGGTATGCGGCAGTCCGACCCGCATCAGAATTTCTGAAAACAGCGGCACAAAAACGCTGCGCTGCACCAATGAGTCGTGTCCGGCCAGACAGTTGAGAAAATACACCCGCTTTGTCTCAAAGCCGGGATGCGATATTGACGGAATCTCCGAACAGACTCTTTCCAGATTCATCAATGAAGGCTGGATTCATAACTGCGGCGATATTTACCGCCTGGTCAATCACATCGATGAAATCGCAGAGCTTGACGGTTTCGGCGAAAAGAGTGCCGCCAATATTCAGGCGTCCATTGAAAAGTCAAGAAAAGTCGATGATACCAAACTTGTCTATGCACTGAATATCCCTCTGGTCGGTCAGGATGTCGCAAAAAGACTGCTTGGCGCCTATCCGCTTGATGAGCTTGTTGCGAAGAGTGTTGCTGCGGAAGATCCCGAACTCTTTTCGGTGATCGACGGAATCGGTCCGGAAAAGTCAAATGCATTTGTGACATGGTTCAAAGATGACGAAAATCTCAGAAACTATATGGATCTGCTGAATGAGATCGAAGTTGTCAGAAGTGTTAAAACAGCTGAAGGAAACAGATGCGCAGGTCTGACATTTGTGGTGACCGGAGATGTTCATCATTATGCCAACCGCAATGCATTGAAAGCATATATTGAATCACAGGGCGGCAAAGTCACCGGTTCTGTATCCAAATCAACCAGTTTCCTGATCAACAATGACCTTGAATCAACTTCATCGAAGAATACAAAGGCAAAATCTCTCGGAATCGAGATTATTTCCGAAGATGAATTCATCCGCCGCTATGGCGGACAGTCTTAAAACTGAAAGAGTTGAAATGGTGATCTTTTCCGTTTAAAATTGTGCGGAAGACCACATTAAAAACCGCCGGGACTGGTCATATGATATGAAAGAATGTAGAATAAATGGCGGAGAAAGAAATAACTATGGCAACCAAAAAGGTAAAAGAAGCTGCCGCAAAAAAGGCAGCCGGTAAGAAAAGAAACTTACATACAACCGGTTTTATATTCTGGATCTGTCTGATCCTGATCGCCGCTCCGATCGGCGTGCTCGGATGGATTCTTCTCTCATCCATGATGGATACAGGTTCTCCGGTTCTGGGCAACCGGTATGAAGGAGATCTTGATCCGGCGATCACAAAAGAACAGATGACACAGATTGAGAGTGCTGTCGGTGCTCTTGAAGGCGTTGAGAAGTCTTCCGTACAGATGGTTACAGCAACCATGCGTGTTTACATCGATGTACCGGATGACTGGGGAATCGATGCGGTCAAGGGAAAAGCTGATGAAGTCTACAACACAGTTGCAGGCATTCTTGATCCGGCAGTTTACTTCACACAGGCTGACGGCCGCAAGATGTACGACATTGAGATTCATGCCTACAATCTTGCCGAAAACCGTGAAGATGAAAGCTTTGTCTATGTGATCGAGAACAAGACATCATCGATGAGTGCACCGATCAGCTCAGTTGTCAGCGAGCCGCTCGATGCAGAGCTTGCACAGCGTTTACGTGATGAAGCTGCTGAAAGAGAACGCATTGAGGCGGAAAGAAAAGCAGCTGAGGAAGCAGCAGAAAACGCTGAAACACCGGCTGAAGAAGGCGGCGAGGCGGCACCTGCCGAAGAGGGCGTGGAAGCAGCACCTGCAGAATGATCTTAAGGATAAAGGAAAAGGGGCTTGAGTGCCCCTTTTAAAGAATATTATGGAAAAGAATGATACTTTTATCGCAGAATGCGAAGGCTATACGGAAGACGGCGCCGGGGTTGTGAAAATCGACGGTTTTGTTATTTTCGTTCCCGGACTTCTGGAACATGAAACAGCAGAAATCGGTATTACCAAACTGAAGAAGAATTACGGTTACGGCAGAGTGATCAATGTGATCAGGCCTTCAGAACACCGTGTGAAACCAATATGCAGTGTGGCAAGAGCCTGCGGCGGCTGCACGCTTCAGCATATGGATGATGCTGAACAGAGACATTTCAAGGAAGAAAAGGTGAGGATGTGTTTCCGGCAGAATGCGGGGATGGAGCCTGAAATCCTGCCGATTCTCAAAGCACAGCCGTTTGAAAACTACCGCAACAAGGTGCAGATCCCGGTTCAGTTCAACAAAGGAAAGGTTGAGATGGGATTCTATCAGAATCACACCAACCGGATTGTTGAGTTTGATACATGTGCCGTTCAGTCGCATCTTTCCAATCAGATCAGTGCATATCTGAAAAACAGATTTGAAGCTCTGGGATGTGCTAAAAATATCCGTCATGTATTGATCAAGCATGCTCATCGCACAGGTGAAGTCATGGTTGTGCTGATTGTCAGAAACTATCCTTTTGAAGGAAGCGAAAAGCTGGTGAATCAGCTCACATCAAAGTTTGAAGAAATCAGAAGTCTTTCGGTGATTGTCAACCGGAGGGAAGACAATGTGATTCTCGATGGAAAAGAGATTCTTCTTTCCGGCAGACCCTATATTGAAGAAACACTTCTCGGCTGCCGTTTCAGGATCAGTGCAAGATCCTTCTATCAGATCAATCCGTATGCGACAGAGATCCTTTATTCAAAGGCAATTGAAGCAGCCGGCTTAACCGGAAAAGAGATCCTGATCGATCTTTACTGCGGAACCGGAACGATGGGAATCATCGGTGCTTCAAAAGCAAAGAAAGTATACGGAATCGAGATTGTACCGGATGCAGTCAGGGATGCCAAAATCAATGCAGAGAATAATCACGTCAACAATATAGACTTCTTCTGTATGGACGCATCAAAAGGAGCTCAGGCAATTCTGCGCTCAAAAATCAAAGCTGATGCGATGATCATTGATCCGCCCAGAAAGGGATGTTCAAAGGATACGATCGATGCAATTGTGAAGATCGCTCCCCAAAGACTGGTTTATGTATCCTGCGATCCGGCAACCCTTGC
>JAUNEN010000164.1 GCA_030525525.1 Erysipelotrichaceae bacterium | reverse complement strand
TTTTTGATAAGTATCAGCAGCACTATGATGTGCTTCGTCAATAACAATAACTGAAGGGTCTCCAAATTCCACGGGGGACTTCATTCGTGGGGGACCTTCGTGGGGGACCGGATCTGAATGGTTAAAATCAACGGTATCTGATTGATTCAGATGCCGTTTTTTCCTTGGAGTGGAATTGGGCTGGCCCGCTCCAGCGGTGACTGCCCGATGGAACGACCCCCGACGGTCAGGAGGGCTTTGCTGTCATCTGACTTGTACTTGATCGTAGTATGTCTTCTCAATCATAAAAAACAGGACGCAGCCACTACATTCCTGTATGTTTGCGTCCTGCCCTGTCTTTTCCTATCATCTTAGTTGCTTACACTCAAATGAAAGGAGACTATGACAGATTATATATCAGATTTAATCAGCCTGGGAGATCCCTCCGCCAAGGTTACAGATGTCATCACAGATGATGACACCAAGTATGTTTTCATCGAAAAGAAAGACTGCTGTATGTACTGTTCTTCATGCGGCTCAAGAATGAAATCCAAAGGCCCGCGCATCAAGCAGATTAATCACTCGATCCTCCAGGACGGCTTCAAGCTTGTCCTCGCTGTTTCTGTTCGCAAATGGCACTGCGATGTCTGCGGCGCATATGATCATGATCATTTTACTTTTGTGGAAGACAGAAAAAGAAATTCAAATCTTGTTCCTCTCATGATCCTGGACAAAATGAAAGATCTTAATGTGACTGCCAGACAAGTTGCCAGAGCGCTCAATGTTTCAGACACTTATGTCATCGAAACATTTTTACAGTATGTCAGTTTGCCGAGACTTCCATTCAGCGAAATCATTTCCATTGATGAAGTTCACATGAAATTCGATAACGAGGACCTTTACGCTGCAGTGATCATGGACTTTTGTTCCGGACAGATTATTGACATTCTTCCTAACCGGCACGCTGACACTTTTGAGGATTACTTTCTTCATATCCCTCTGGAAGAACGTTCCAAAGTCAAAATCATCATTTCAGATATGTATAAGCCTTATCTTGCATTCCCTCGCTCTTACTTTCCGAATGCTGAGTCCATCGTTGACAGTTTTCATGTCATTTCTCTGATCATCGGTAAAATCAAGCAATATATCAATCAGGTGAAACGGAGATACAAAGATAAAAATGAGGAACAGCTGAATGAGAAGAATTACCGTACGAACAGCAGTCATAAAACGATCAAGAAGTCCAGAGAACTCCGGATCCTTGAAAAGTATGACTGGTTCATTCTAAAAAACCATGATGATATCAGTTATGAGCCTTACTGGCGCTCCTCCCGCAGAGGTGGCTACTGGTTCGATCCTTCCTCAATGGAAAAATCATTTTTCGAATTGGATCCAAACTTCAAAAAGATCCGTGATCTGAAAGAAATCTATATCAAGTTCAATCAAAAACATGTTAATGATCCGGATGGTGCCTTATCTGAGTTGGAAGAGATCATTAAACAGTACCGTTCCTCAGATCTATCTATGTTCAGGGAAATTGCCTCAACTCTTGAATCTAATAAACAGGCAATCGTCAATTCTTTCCGTTACATCAGAGATGAAAAATATGGCAGAAAAACGGATATGCTCAGGCGTATTTCAAATGGGCCGATGGAAGGCTTTAACGTAAATCCAAAGAGCCTGAAAAGAAACTCTCACGGTGTCAGTAATTTCATCTATAACCGCAACCGGATTCTATGGGCTACCAGAAACAATCCTTCTATTCTTGCCATCCCGCGTTCCAAAGAAGAAATACACAATCACACCGGCAAAAAACGCGGTCCTTACAAGAAATCAAAATAACAATTCATTAATGAGTGCAAGCAGCTCTCCGCATAAAAAAACCGGAGAGTTTTTGGATAACCAAATAAATCTGGGGTCTGGAAAATTGGGGTCAAAAGTTGGGGTCTCGAATTTCGGGGTCTGAACAATCCTCCCTGACAACAACAAGGAAGTGAACATAACGCTCACTTCCTTTTCAATTGCCTCTATCATTGTGATTGTCCAGATACACATAGAAAGAGGGGTTAACCATGTCAAATGATATCATGGATCTTCTCGAACTTTACGATGAAGATTCAGAGGTTCTTGAGTCCAAAACTGAAGGCAATATCAAATCAGTCACAATCAGTAAGATCAGGCGTGAAATGTACTGTCCGATCTGTGGCTGCCGCCTTCATTCCAAAGGTACGTTTACCAGACATCCAAACAATCAGATTTTTCAGGGTTCCTACGTTCTCAAAGTCACTCTGACCGGAAGACGTTGGGAGTGCTCAAATCCGGATTGTGATTACAAGGAAACTGACCAGTTCAAATTCATTCAGCGCTATAAGCACAATACAACTTTCAATGACATATCGATCATTCGGGAAATGAAGGATATCAATCTGTCATGCCGGCAGATCGCCCCCAAATACAACGTGTCTGATACTTATGTCCATACAATATTCAGCCGCTATGTTTCCCTTCCGCGGTTGCCTTTGACATCCATCATCTCAATTGATGAAGTCTATATCAATATCTCCCCTAGATTCAAATATGCCCTTGTCATCATGGATTGGATTACTGGCGATATTATTGATATTCTTCCAAGCCGCAGAAAAGAAGTGACAAGTGACTACTTTCGCAATATTCCAAAGAAAGAACGGGATCAGGTTCTTTTCCTCATTTGTGATATGTACGATCCTTATGTGAACTATACGAAGAATTATTTCAGAAAGGCCAAGCCTATAACTGACAGCTTTCATGTAGTTAAATGGATCCTTCATTTAATCCGGCTCTATGTTAACCAGGTCAAGAAAAAGTATCAGGAGCGCGACAGGAAAGCACTGGAAAAGAAGAATCACGATAATAATTCATCCATTGAAAAGGCCAAAGATTCCCGTGAAGTCTATATTCTGAAAAATGCCGATTGGGTACTTCTTAAAAATGAGAAGAACTTTACTGATTATAAAGGCCGCAAGTGGAATCATTTTCTCAATCAATATATGGACCGCTACGACTGGGAAAGAGAGTTCATGGCTCTGGATCCAAACTTCAAGAAGATCAAGCTTTATAAGGATTTATATGAAACCTTCAATGGTCAGTACATCAATGACGTCGAGGGGGCTTCTGCACGGCTGGATGAACTCATTGAGTTTTACAAAGACAGTGATCTCCAGATCTTCAGAGAATTCGCTGTCCTTTTAAGCAAATATCACGATTCAATCGTCAACTCGTTTAAGTACGTCACCGCAGCTGAATCCGATCGTTATCAAGACAAGCTGAGGAGGCTTTCCAACGGACCTATGGAATCATTCAATAATATTCCATCCGGTTATCGTACTCAGTCACACGGCATCGAAGACTTTGAATTTTCACGCAACCGGATCCTGTGGGCATACAGACAGGACGCTCATATTCTTGGCGTTCCTAAGTCTGCAGATGAGGTTCACAACAATACAGGCAAAAAACGCGGTCCTTACAAGAAAAAGAATAAGAAGAAAAAAGAATAATCATTAAAACTGCACAGTATCTGGGCACATAAAAAGGCAATGCTTCATAGGATTCTCTCTCTTATGAATTCATTGCCTTCTTTTCTTTGAAGTACTCCCCATGTCAAGGACATTAATTTAGGGATTGACCCATATTCTGGACATTGGCAAATTGTTTGCCCAATAATATGGACATTCCTCAATTGTTGAATATCATCTGTTAC
>JAUNEN010000163.1 GCA_030525525.1 Erysipelotrichaceae bacterium | reverse complement strand
GTGCACCAGAGGAATGCTTGTCACATTCCTGTATAGATACGTTCATGCTGAATAGCGGGTCATGATACGACAGCCAGCCGAAATGGCTGGCTTTTAGCAACCCGGATGTTCATTTATTCTGGTGTGTGAATCGCACAAAGAAAAGAAATCCCTGTCTGTGTATCAGAACATAGCCGGTTTCTTGCTGCGGACAGATTATACGGCAGAAACTGTCTTATTAAATCATGCGTGTTCTTCATGCGGCAGTAATGATAGGATTAAAAGAGAATCACAATCTGAGTGAAGGGGAAATAAGATGAGAAAAATAATAATGAATCTGCTGAGTCTTGCTGTGTTTGCAGGCAGTCTGAATTTGCAGCAGGTCAAGGCTGAAAATGCGGAAGAAGGTCTGAATGGGTCAGGAACTTTTGATGAGACAGCAACTCAGGTAAGTCCAGGGCATCTTCCTGTTTATGAATACAAACCGGAAGTACCGGAGGTATTTCCTGATGTAGAAGCATATATCTCTGCAGAAGAAAGAAGATCCGGAATCAACGCTGATAATGAACACGCGAATCTGAATGACTCTTACGGCAATAATGAGAAACCCGAGGAGGGTTATGCCTATGCGGTTTTGGAAGATGATGGCGATTTGATCTTTTTCCGCAGCGAAAATGAGTATTCAGGTAAGACAACCGGTACGTTTACGGATCTGGATGGTAACTCTTATACAGGCATTGTATATGCAGATCCTGAATCTGATACATCCTATGCCGGGCCTTCGTGGCATGAAAATGCAGATCAAATTCTGTCGGTAAAAACAGCTGAAGGACAGCATATTTATCCTATCACTATGGACTTCTGGTTCGATGAGTGCAGCAAAGCGGAGAAAATTGATCTTTCCGGCTTTGATACTTCCGATACCGTAGGAATGAGGGCTGCATTCCGCGGCTGCAGCAGTCTAAGCACTCTTGATGTCACATGTCTGAATACTTCAAAAGTCACAAATATGGCTAATATGTTTTATGGATGTAACAGTTTGAATGCCCTTGATCTTGGTAAATTTGACACTTCATGCGTTACGGATATGGTGGGTATGTTCACCAACTGCAGCAGTCTGCAGACTCTGGATCTGGGCAGTTTTGATACTTCGAAACTGGAAAATATGAACTCCATGTTCAGCAGTTGTTCAGGTCTGAGCGAATTGAATCTTGAAAGCATGACTACTGAATCTGTGAAAAACATGAGCTGGTTGTTTTATGGATGTGAGAATCTGAAAACTCTTGATTTAAGCGGTTTTGATACATCTGAAGTTACAAACATGAGATTTATGTTCTATAACTGTAAAAGTCTCACCAATGTTGATTTAAGTAACTTTGATACTCGCAACGTAACAGATTTTTCCTATATGTTTTGCGATTGCGTTAACTTGGAGAATCTTGAGTGCGGAAATTTCAGTACTCCTTCAGCAACAATGATGAACAGCATGTTTTCTGGCTGTCAAAAACTGACATCACTGGATCTTTCAGGATTTGAAACTGGAAAAGTCAGGGATATGACAGCGATGTTTTCAGATTGCCGAAATATCACTGAATTGGATGTGAGTGATTTTGATACATCCGAAGTGACGTCCATGTTCTGCATGTTTATGCTGTGTAAAAATCTTGTCAGCCTTGACGTGAGCAATTTCAATACATCTAAAGTTAAGGATATATACGGTATGTTTTCGAGCTGCCAAAAACTGACGAAAATTGACGTAAGTGGCTTTGATACTTCCTGTGCAGAAAGAATGGGCAGCATGTTTTCTGACTGCAATGAGTTGACAGAACTGGATGTAAGTAATTTTGACACTTCCAAATCAACCACATTTTTTAACATGTTTTCGAGCTGCAGCAAACTTGAAACAATTGATGTGAGCAACTTTGATACTTCCAATGCAGAAAGCATCGGATATATGTTTTACGGCTGCGACAGTCTGTCTGAAATTGATGTAAGCAATTTTGACACTTCTAAAGTAACAGATATGCGCTTTGTTTTTGCGGGCTATAGCGGATCGGCACCTCTTGAAATAAGCGGCTTTGATACTGCTAATGTCACAAATATGAGAGGTATGTTTTATGGCTGTTCGGAATTGAGTGAGATAGATGTAAGTCATTTTGATACTTCCAAAGTGACAGATATGGGTTACATGTTCAGGGGATGCAACAATTTAAAAACACTGGATGTGAGCGGTTTTGATACTTCAAATGTAACAACGATGGATGATATGTTTTTTGGATGCTCCTCTTTGGAGAAACTCGATGTGAGCGGCTTTGATACTTCCAAAGTTACTGATCTCTATCAGACATTCAGAGGCTGCTCAGGATTAAGTGAGCTTGATGTCAGCCATTTCAATACAAGTAATGTGACCGATATGCTAGGCCTCTTTGCAAACTGCAGCGGTCTTAAAACACTTGATGTCAGCCATTTTGACACGTCGAATGTAACAACTATGGGCGGTATGTTCTATGTCTGTTCGTCACTTGAATCGGTAGATGTGAGTCATTTTGAAACATCCGGTGTTACAGGTTTCGAGTGGATGTTCGGCGGATGCAGTTCACTCAAAGAACTCGATGTCAGTAGTTTTGACACTTCCGATGCCGTTTATTTCCAGGGTATGTTTTCCAATTGCAGTAATTTGTCTGAACTGGATGTATCAGGTTTTGCTACACCTGAAGCGACAGATATGTATGGGATGTTTTATAACTGCACACAAATCAAAGAGCTCGATTTAAACGGTTTTGATACATCAAAAGTAACTGGGATGGAGAGTTTGTTTGCAAATATGAATTCTTTGAAGGAAATAGTGCTTGGCAGCGGATTTGTAAATTGGCTGGATAATGCATATCTGCCCACAGGTACATGGACAAACGGCAATATCTATAAATCAGAAATGGAATTATATAATGAATATCCATCAAATGCGTCGGAATGGGCAGGCAGGTGGTATTGTGTTGTACCTGTAACAGGAATTACTGTTTCACCGGAAAGAATTACAATCTCAGTATATGAAAGCACAGCTCTGAGTGCACAGGTGATTCCGGAAGACGCGGATAATCAGAAAATAGTATGGTCTTCTTCTGATTCATCGGTTGCTGAAGTTGATGAAAACGGACTGGTGACAGCGGTCGCAGCCGGGACTGCAGTTATTACAGCAGTTACTGAGGAAGGCAACCATTCAGATACCTGTGAGGTTACGGTACTTGCACATGTCCATTCCGGCAGTAATTCTTCATATACATGGTCTGAAGATTTCAGTACTGTTACAGCAAAAGCACTCTGCACAGTATGCGGTGAAGAAGTCACAGAAACAGTGAATACGACATATGAAGTGATCAAAGAACCGACATGCGAAGAAAAGGGAACCGGCAGATATACTGCAGAGTTTACCAATGAACTTTTCACAACTCAGACAAAGGATGTTGAAATTGAAGCGGTCGGACATGATTATAAATTATCAACATGGGAATGGTCTGAAGATTATTCTTCTGCCAAAGCAGTCTTTGTCTGTGCAAATGATGAAACACATACAGAAACAATCAATGCGACAGTCAACTCCGTCAGAACTGAACCGACGTGTGCTGCAGAAGGAAGTATCGCCTATACAGCATCTGTCACATTTGAAGGAAGTACATATACTGATACAGAGTCAGTCGTTCTTGAAAAGATTGATCATGTATATGGTGAACCCGTCTATACATGGGCAGCTGATTTCAGTACTGTC
>JAUNEN010000162.1 GCA_030525525.1 Erysipelotrichaceae bacterium | reverse complement strand
TTTATCATAATTAATTCAGCTTTACCATTGACATTCATAGCAACGTCTCCAGGCAGGGCTTGAATGTGATGCAGTTATTCATTTGAGAAACGGCAGATATGGATTGATTGAAGTGAAATTAGGCGGAGATAAACTGATCAACGAGGGTGCTCAGAGCCTGAAGAAACTGGCAGCCAGAATTGATACAGAAAAGATGCGTGAACCGGCATTTATGATGGTTTTATGCGGAGTGGCTCCGTTTGCCTATAAACGTGAAGATGGGGTCTATGTTGTTCCGGTTACCTGTCTTAAGGACTGAAGGGGTCTTGGCAATGAAGGCATTAGCAGTATAATATGCATTTGGCGAAGTATTGCAGTTAAGTGGTTAACAACATGATAAGCGTTTCCAAGAGACGCGCAGCTCACACGAAGTGGAATCGTGGGGGTTGGGGTAAATCCCCAACAGGCGTACAGACGATTTTTGAAAGCATCGTTGAAAAAGTTATTGCAGGCGGGTATGATGACGAGAGAATTCCAGGTCTGAAAAACTGTCGTCACAACCTGCCGGCGACAGCAGGCACGATAATATCAGCGCGGCACCGCGGAACAGGAGGAAAGCATGAAACCTTCTGCCATATTTGAAGAGAAACCTGAAAGATGGGGCTTCAGGGGCGATCCGTACTTCTAGGACCACCTGAAAGAGCGTGCGGAGAATATGGAGATCCTTTCTCCGGACGAACTGGAAGCGTGGGTAAAAGAAGAATACCATTCACTTTCAGGCAAGGCGCTGACAGACGAATATATGGATTATGCCGTGATAAAGCAGTTTGCTCACGGAGGCATGAGCTCAGGCCGTGTCGATAACACCTGGTGGATGGAAGAAGGGATCCCTCTTCTGAAAAACAGGCTGGCGGGCTGTGACCGTTCCGCAGCTGTGAAGATAGATCCCTGCAGAACGAGACTTAAGAAGCATTGCACACGGAGGCAGATATGGACCTGAAAAATTTTGACGGCAAATGTGTAAGGATCACAACTTCCTGGGGAGAGGTCTATGAAGGGATCGTGTCCTATGACAGCAGGGAATATGCCCTTCATGAGTATGGACGCGACCAGGAGGACCTGCATATGGTTCCGATCCTGTTTTTCAAAGATGACATCCACAGCGTTACAAGCCTGGAAGATGTAAAAGGTCCCTACGGGCATTATTCTGAAAAGTACGGGCTTCTGGAAAGAAAGTGCCTGGCATGGGGAACCGATATGATGGAAGAGGTTTTTGATTCCGAAGACGATATACAGATGCTCAGGCTGCTGGCCTGCATGAATGATCATTTTCAGTCGCTGGCTGACAGAGCCGTTCCCGGTATGGCGCCATGGCGCAGCGGAGACAGTGTAGCGGAAGATGATGAAAATGAGCAGGGGCCTGTGTACATGGGAGAACTGGAAGGCATGCTGGAGGCTCTGGTCAGGCACAGGCAGAATGAGGAAGTCGTCAAGGAGGCAAAAGGCTTCCTGGAGCGGCTTGCGGCATATTCGGCGGAAGGCTGATCCTTTATGCTTAAAGTCAGGAAAGCAAAAGATTGTTCCTGATCGCGTCGGAGAAGTCCTGATAATCAACGTAATCCAAAATTGAGTGTGGATTCGTGAGAACCATGCTCCAAAATTACGCGTGAAATGAAGCAGTAAGAAAACGGCATTTGAAGACATGAAAATGTGTCAACAGATGCCGTTTTACTATGTTGCCAGAGCATAGAATTAACTAAATGTAATATGTAAAAGTTAAAAGAATGTTTGTAGTTTCAGGCTGATTGAGAAAGCCGACTATTCATCTTCGAAATCCTGGTTCATTGAATCGACAGTGCTTCCAGGAAGATTGACAATAGCTGGTTTCTGCTTGTTGTATGAACCTCTGGGTTTTCCCTGTCTTTTCTTTGATTTGAGAGCGTTTGTCAGAGAATAAAATACATGGTTATTGAGACAGAAGAGAGCTTTGGCCCGGAATCTTTCGAAGTTTGCATATCCATTGGCGACATCCAGCAGTTCTCTTAGTCGTGAATTGCAGTGCTCAGCCAAAGCGTTGGACTGCTTGCGGTCGTCAAAAGGACGTTCAAAGCTGTTGATGATCTCGGTGCGCCAGTTTTTAAGCATATCAACGAATTCTCTGTAGCAGTAAAGATCTGCAGCTTCAAAAGCCTGAATCAGGGAATCAAGCTGCGCAGGGGCTTCCTCAAAGGAACAGTTTTGATTGAATGTGCGGTACATCTCCTTAAGCTGATAGGCTTTTGAGAGATCCGGATTCAAAGCCAAAAGCATATTATAAAGATCTCTGTAATTCAGCTTCTGCCTGCTTTATCTTATAGGCACGCCGGATATCATGATTATTATCGTGGCACGCCGCAATGGTAAAGTCTGGACTGATGAAAGTTTATATCCGCAGAATCAGTGAGATTCAAGCAGAAGTCAATACTATCAATATGGATTTCTTTGACCTGAAATATGCATAATTAAGGGAATACCATGCTTTGCACAATTACAATAAAACTAATTTTGCTGCCGGAAAACAGAACTATATGTTTGTGGATGAAATGAGCTGTGTGAGGGTTTTGAACTTGTAATCAACAGCCTGCATACTTCCCGGAAATACGATCTGTATATTACCGGATCCAGTGCATTCCTTCTAAGTTCTGATCTAACAAAACAGTTAACAGGACGTTTATTCATGTCAGCGAAGAAATCACGTCCTGATACCTTTGAGCAGGAGTTTGATCCTCTGCTCAAAATCAAGGATACATATCCTAAAATGATTCTGGCAAATACAAGACATGTGACTATGAATGTATTAAAATCCATGATCTAGCAGGGTGGTTACTGCAACTAAATAAAAGGTTCGGCTGGAGTTGACATGCAAACTATTGATTAGTTGAGGAAATAACGATGACTTTCGAAAAATCATATTTTATCGTTGGGCCAGCATATGCAGGAAAATCAACGATGATCCGGCTTCTGGCGGTGAAGTATAATGTCATTCTCTGTGAAGAAAACTACCATTACAGATTTTTCTGGATCTCAACAGGGATACTTTTCCATGTCTGTGTTATACCCAGGATCTGGCAGCTGGCATGATTTCATACGCAGAACTCTTGAAGAATATGAAGCCTGAATTGATGGTGCAGCTGAAGAATGTAAAACACTGGAATTGAAAATTCTTCCTAACTTATGCAAACAGAGAAGGCCAGTATTTGTTGATACGAATATTACTGCTTGAACGCAGAAAAAGGTTGCGTTCTAGGATCATGTACTGTAATGCTTACAGATCCGGATATTTCTGTGCAGCGGTTCTTCGAAAGGCTTGGCTGTGAGACGCAAATCCTGCATCAGCTGATAATGGAGGAAACGGACTGAGAAAAGGTAATAGAAAACTATCGCAGAGGGTAAATGAGTATCAATTATGGGAAAGATACGATCGTTTTCTGAATTATGGATTTTCTGTGATCCGGCGGGATGATAACAGAAGTGTTGAGCAAACATTGAAAATGGTCGAAGATTTTTTGAACTCAGTCAATAATTCAAAGTAACATAATCTGAGTGAATCAGTTTGCCGCTGATGTTCACATCGAGATTATCGTGTTGCTGCAAAAGTTGAACTCGTAGAAATCCTTTATTTTAAGCACTTTTACGAGTATCTCACCGACGGAGCGACTCATTGCCGACCTTCAAGATGTGTAAAAGGCGGCTTTTCTCTTGATTTTCTTCCGCGCATGGAATATATTAAAGAAGTT
>JAUNEN010000078.1:223-14371 GCA_030525525.1 Erysipelotrichaceae bacterium | reverse complement strand
ACAAAAACGGAAACGAACTGCAGGGAACCGGCGGCGATCTTGAACTGATTGACTCTATCGATGTCAGCGGCATTGATCCCCGCATCCGCGAATCAAAGATCACTGTCATGTGCGATGTCACCAACCCTCTGACCGGACCGGATGGCGCAACTTACACATTCGGTGCCCAGAAAGGCGCAACTCCGGAAATCCAGAAGAGACTGGAAGCCGGCATGATCAATTACAAAAACATCATCATTCGTCAGTTCGGAATCGATCCGGACACAATCAAAGGCGCAGGTGCTGCCGGAGGTCTCGGCACTGCACTCATGGTCTTCCTGAACGGCGAAATGAAGTCCGGAATCGACAGCGTTCTTGACCTCATCGACTTTGATAAGCGTCTGGAAGGTGTTGATCTTGTCGTCACCGGTGAAGGACGTACAGACTGGCAGAGCTGCTTCGGCAAGGTCATGCAGGGTGTCGGTGAAAGATCACGTGCAAAAGGCGTTGTCTGTGTCGGTCTTTCCGGATCACTCGGCCATAATGCAAATCAGATTTTCGATCATGGCGTTGAGTCACTGATCACATCTGTCGACTCCCCGATGCAGATCGAGGAAGCCATCTCCCGCGCACAGGAACTCTATTACCTTGCCGCAATCCGCATGTTCCGCTTCATCAGAGCAGGCATGACTATTTCTGAAAAATCCCGCTGAGAAAGGCAGCTATACAATTCATCTGAATTGAAACCACACTATGGAATACAGTTTTTCAACCCTCGGTGCAATCCTCGGTCTTGTGATTGCGATTATCCTCATCATCCGTAAAGTACAGCCTGCATACTGTCTGATTCTGGGAGCCCTCGTCGGCGGAATTGTCGGCGGTGGCGGTCTGGATACAACCGTCAGCACCATGGTCAGCGGTGCCGCTTCCATGATGTCAAGCATCCTCCGTATTCTGACATCCGGTATCCTTGCCGGTGCTCTGATCAAAACTGGATCAGCCCAGAAAATCGCTGAAACCATCGTTGACAAGCTCGGTGAAAAACGTGCACTTATCGCCATTGCCATTGCGACAATGCTGATATGTGCAGTCGGCGTCTTCATTGACATCTCCGTGATTACGGTCGCTCCGATCGCCCTTGCCATCGGCGAAAAGGCAGGCCTGAACAAGGCAAGCATTCTGCTGGCAATGATCGGCGGCGGCAAAGCCGGCAACATCATTTCACCCAACCCGAACACAATCGCGGTTTCCGAAGCATTCTCACAGGATCTGACATCCGTCATGATGCGCAATGCAATTCCTGCCATCTTTGCTCTTGCCGCAGCAATCCTGCTGTCTTCACTGCTTTCAAAGAAAGAAGGCCCAAAGATCACTGCCGAAGATATGGACACTGCCAAGAACACAGCGCTTCCTTCCTTCTTCGCAGCCATCATCGGTCCGCTCTGTGTCATTATCATGCTCGCATTAAGACCTGTTGCAGGAATCACAATTGACCCGCTGATCGCTTTACCGCTCGGTGGTTTGATCTGCACACTGGCAACCGGCAATGCAAAGAATGTTGTCGAATATACTGAATTCGGTCTTTCCAAGGTGATCGGCGTTTCCATCCTGTTAATCGGAACCGGCACAATAGCAGGTATCATCAAGGCTTCCGCGCTGCAGTATGATGTAACCAATCTGCTTGCCGCAATGCATATGCCCGCATTTATCCTCGCTCCGCTTTCCGGTATCCTGATGTGCGGTGCAACAGCTTCCACCACTGCAGGTGCAACCGTTGCCGCTCAGACATTCGCTCCGACACTTCTGTCAGCAGGTGTTTCCCCGCTTGCGGCAGCTGCGATGATTCATGCAGGTGCAACCGTGATCGATTCCCTTCCTCACGGATCCTTCTTCCATGCGACAGGCGGATCGGTATCCCTGTCCATTTCCGAAAGAATGAAACTGATTCCATACGAAGCACTCATCGGTTTAACCAGCACCATCGTCTCAGTCGCCGTCTATCTGATCGCCGGTTGATGATCCATCACTGAATTAAAAGACCGCGAAGATGCATTGCATACTTCCCGGTCTTTTTTCATTTCACCGCTGCATTTTCCGTATGAGCAGTCTCACACTTTCAAGGTCTTTCCGGTTGACATAGATATCATAGTGTGCTGTTCCCTCATTGCCTTGTGATGAAGAAGCACTGACGGAATGGGCAATGTGCTGAGTTCTTAAAACACCGACAATTCTGTCCCTGACCCTCTGATCCACATTTGAGGCAGCCTTCACTTTTGCAATTCCTCTGATGTTCATCATGCCTCCTTTGTGTCTGATTGTACTTCAAGTGCTTTGTTCAGGGCAGCCCCGTAAAAGAGAATCATGATCATGAATTTCAGCCACATTGTCATCAGAAAGATCGAAGCCAGCGAACCGTAGATTGAAGAAGCTTTCCAGAATCTCGGAATGAAATATGAGAAGCATAATGTGAAGACAATCCAGAGAATGCATGTAAACAAAGACCCCGGCAGCTGACTTTTCAGCGTCCGCTTTCCGGCAGGCAGAAAAGCATATGTCAGAATAACAATGATCACCATCGCTGCCAGTACAATCCAGCCGCTGTACTGCATAATCGCTGAAATCTGCCTTGCCAGCGCGTCCATGCCAAGATACCCGAGCGCATTGCCGATCAGTTCCTGAATGGATTCACGCAGAATCTGAAATACAAGAACAGAAGGAAGCAGCAGTACATACATCACGGTAAACAGCAAAGCTGCCGGCTTGCCTTTAAGACCGGGGCGTTGAGTCTCATGAAGTTTTTCAAGACCGATCTGAATCGCAGAAATTCCGCCTGAAGCAGACCACAGGGTTGTCAAAGCACTGATCGAAGCGATCAGACCGCCCGACTGTCTGCTGAGATTTTCCAGAACATTTGAAATCAATGCCTGCACCTGGGGAACATCCGGCACAAAGCGGGAAAGAAATTCGACACTGTCAGCCGCCGAATATCCCGGCAGCATATTCACTGCCGAAATCACCAGCATCAATAACGGAATCATTGCCATCAGAATCAGCAATGATGCATTTCCCGAGTACACACCCATTTCATATTGTGAGAAAAGAGAAAGTGTTTTCTTAACTGTATTCACCAACTGATTGTTTTTCATACACTGCTCCGTTTTTTCTTATTTCCATTATTGCATATCACGCATCTCAAAGGTATTTTTCTGAACATGCATCATTCAATCATCTGTCTGGCTTTGTTGAAATTTCCACATTGTCATTCTAAAATTGACATAACATTTAAAAGGAAAGGGGATTCCTGTTATGTTTTATCATGATGCTTCAGAAGGTCTCAAAAAGATCCGCACAGCCGTGATCTTTGAACTCGTCGCTACCATTTTTGCCATTATCACGGGTGTTATTGCAATTTTCGCTGCAATGCAGCTGCAGGAAACCGGTGCAAACACACTGCCGGCAGAAGCAATTTCCCCGCTTGCAATCGTCACTCTGGTCGCTTCGCTCGCTGTCATGATTTTCAGCCTGATTTCATTCTTCATGGAACTCTCAGGCCTTAAGATGGCAGCCAATGATGATTCCAATTTCCAGACCGCCCGCACACTGATTTTCGCAGCGATTATCACATCCGTGATTGCCGGCGTTCTGCAGTCTTTCCAGGGCGGTGGCAGCACATTCTCCGAACTCTCAAACATCATTTCAAACGCCGTCAGTATGTTTGTTGTCTACTTTGTCTGCAAAGGTGCTTCGAATCTTCTGAATAATATCGGTCATACAGTGCTTGCAAGAAAAGGAAACACTGCCGCAACAATCATCATCGTTGCCCGCCTGATCAGCACAATTGCAGAAGCTGCCGTGACATTCCTCGGAAACAATGAAACAGTCGATATGATCTGCGCGTTCATACTGGTCGGTGCAGGAATTGCCGAGATCGCCGGTATCTTCATCTACATCAGATTCCTTTCCGATTCAAGCAACGCTCTTGCCTGAAGAAAAAACAGAAATCATGAAAAGCACCGGCCGGTGCTTTTCTTATACAATTACGGCATTCAAAAGGACGGGTCAACCGTCCTCTGTCTGATCTTGCTTATCTGCCGCCGAGCAGTGTGGAAAGGATGGAGAACAGCGAATTGACGCCGACCTGTCCGTTTCCGTAAACAGCATTTGAAGAACCCTGGTTCAGGATGTTGTAGAGCGACTGCTGCGATGAATTCAGGTTATTGCCGCCAAGGAAGCTGTTCAGCAGTCCATAGCTGTTATTGTAGTTGTAATTCGATGTATTTCCGAGTCCGAACAGATTCAGAAGTGAATTGGAATTAGTTGACGGAGTCGTGAAATAACCGTAGTTTGTGGAGGAGAGACCGTTTCCGAACAGGCTGTTGAACAGGCTGTTTGTGGTTGACTGCTGATTTGTGCCGAGCAGTGAATTCAGCAGATTGTTTGAAGAATAGCCGCCATAGGAGGTCTGTGCCTGCTGCTTCTTTTTGAAAAGCTTGAGAAGCAGAATGATCAATATGATTTCCTTGAGCTGCAGCTTGCCGTCAAACAGCGCTCTGACGCCGGGATTGTCTTTTGCTTTGGAGGCAGAAAGATCACCGGCAAATTCCATCAGTTCCTTCGGGTCGATTGCTCCTTCGGACTGTCTGTAGAGCTGAACGATCTGATTGTCATTGAGCTCATTCAGCACATCATTGATATCCTGCTCGCTGACATCCTGTCCGAGGATCTTTTTTAATTCAGTATTCTCTTTCGGTTCATTCATCCACGGCATGGAACGGGTAGGCGCTTCTGCGGGTGCTTCAGCTTCAAAGATGCGGTTCAGAAGATCAGGATCGCTGCCGATCGCAGCTGATACTTTTTCAAAATTGTTCATATGATTTCTCTCTTTCTGTTTCGTTAATTTCATTATAGCAGTCCTTTTGGATTCAGTATGAAATACCATTCATGAATGTACTTCAGGATCAGAAAAACCTGCCCGTAAGCAGGTTTTCGTGATTATTCAAAAACAAGTGAAACAGGTTCCGGGATACTGACGCTGGAAACCTTCTCACCGACGGTTCCGTCCTCATTGATGCGGAAGGAAACAACATCGTTTGTAAAGCGGTTGGCTGAAAGCAGATAATTGCCGATCAATGTGAAGTCTCTTGGATGGCGGCCGCCGCATGAGACTGTCTGAATCAGCTCAGGCTTTTGATCCTTCACGTTGACAACCGAAATGATATCCATTGTTCTGGTTGAAACATAAACTTTTGACTCATCTTCGGACAGACGGATTGCGGCAGAATCGCGCTTGTTCTTTTCACCGTTCGGGAGAACGGAAATGGATGAAAGAATTTCCCATGTGTCTGCTTTGATGACAAAAAGCTCATTGCTTAGTTCGGAAACCAGGTAAAGATACTGACCGTCACGTGTGAAGATGCCGTGGCGGGGACCTGTTCCGTGATTGAAATGAATGGAGCCGATTCTGTTCAGATCAGCGTCAAAGATCACCACACGGTCAAGGAAGAGGCACGGTACAAGCACTTTGTCGCCATGGAAGAGAACCTGATGGCAGCCTGCCCCGTCTCTGATGATTTCGGTTTTGATGAATTTCAGTGTATTGTCTTCATTCAGTTCAGCAAGACTCACGGTGCCGTCATGATAGTTGGCTGTATAAAGTCTGTTTCCGTTTCTGCCGATATAGCAGGAAGTGCGCCGTTCATAACTGACTGTATCAAGAATTTCTCCTTCCCGGCTGACTGACGCAATTCCCGAGCCCCCTTTCACATCTGCTGCAGCGGTGATGATTCCGTCCTGCAGGTTGATGTACTTCGGGTTTTCGATTTCACATAAAAGTTCAGGATCACAAAGAATGCCGTCTTCAAAAGAGAAACGGTAAATTCCTTTTGATCCTGTCCCTGTATATGTTCCTGTATAAACTGTTTTCTTCATACCTCAAGTATACCAGTTATTCACAGTGACTGATTTAAAAACATCCGGAACTCCGGATGCTTCATTGATTCTCTTCTGTTTCTTCTTCAAATGTTCTCGGCTGAATCTTCAGGAAATTGCAGAGAGCTGAATAATACTTTTCTGCAATCTGCTGATATCCTTCCGGATTATCCCAGCGGCCGATATCGGTTTTGTTTGAAACAAAGAACTGCTCGACGATGACACAGGGAACCTTTGTCTTTTCAAGAAGTGTCCAGGTAACCGGCACCGCTTCGCCAAAGTCAGGCTGCTCGGCATCTGCGTCAGTGACTTCGATTGTCCATGTGTTATTGGGCTGTTCATGATAATACAGATAATTTCTGGTTGCTTTCCAGTTATCTTCATTGAAAGCTTCAGCGATTGCATCCGCAAATTTCTTCGCTTCCTCGCTGCCTTCCCTGCCCGGCAGATTTGTATAGATTCTTGTACCGGATACTGTTTCGTCAGGATCATATCCGCCATGGATGCTGAGTACAAGTCTGACAACATCTTTTTCAATCACGGCTGCAGAATCATTCACGGAAGCTTCCGTACCGGCTTCATGGGTTCTGTGGACGTCGAAGCGGCTGTCTTTTGAAAGAATCTCTTCCACCGCATTGACTGTCTTTTCATTGATATCGGATTCTGCGATATAGCCGACAAAACCTTTGTTTGCCCCGCCGAATGCCGCATCAAGCTCAATGTTGTATATAATACGGTCTGAAGCCTTGCCTGCCATCAGACATCCGATTGTCAGAAACACCAGCAGACCGCATAAGATCATCACCATCGGATCTTTAAAACTGTATTTCAGTTTTTTTGTCTTCATCTGTATTTTCCTTCCAGTTCCTCAAGTTCACTGTCTGCTTTCATGTGATCGATAATCTTCTTCATCAGTTTTTCCATATCGCTGTTCGCCGAATAATCAGCCTTCACCATGTAATTGGCACGGCCGTCATCGATCAGTTTCTTCGCAATGCCTTTTGATTTTTCCGAAGCATCGTTATAGACAGCGATGGATTTGCCGCCATATTCCTTGACCAGACGCATGCACGGTACATCCGTGAGGCCGTCCGCCACATAAACCATCCGTCCGAACGGAACAGGACGCTGTTTCATTTCAACATATTCATTGAGCGACTTTTCATCGCTTTCATCCAGAATCTGCTTGTTGATGCGGAAGATATACTGTGTCTTTGTCGTATAGTTGACCACCTGGGCAGGCCAGACAGCTTCACCGTTTTCATAATAGTAGCAGCATGCATAGATTTTTCTGAATTCATCGGAAATGGAAGTGTTCTCAATGATCTCCTTCATTCCCGAAGAAATGATGTAATGCTCAATGAACAGTCCGGCTTTGCGGCCGTAGTCATTGATTCTCTTGAACCATGTAGCAACACCCGGATAAAGTTCAATCTGCTTTCCCGGTTCAATGAACATATCCTTTGTGACAGGATTTCCCTGCTCTTTGAATTTCTTCTGCAGGTGATAGAGATACGCACTGATCCCGTCCATCTTATAGCGCACTGTCAGTTCGGTCACTTCATCCCAGAAGACGCCGGCATTCTCATAGCCGAGTGACGGAATCAGACTGTATTCCTGCATATCCTTTGTACACAGAGTTTTGTCAAAATCGTAAAGAATCGCTGCCTTTTTCATAACGTTACTATTATAGCACGCACTGTATGTATGACACCTCAATCCCTTCATCAATCATGCATGACTTTTAAAAAGTGCTCCCGCCAGGAGCAGAAGCACTTCAGATTCTTACAGATTGAGCAGTTTCAGAATCGCTGCCACATAGATTTCTGCCTGCAGCAGCAGTTCGTCGATCTCAACATATTCGTTCGCATTGTGAATGCGGTAGTCCTTGTTCGGGAATGCACATCCGAAGGCAATCGTATTGTCGATTCCCTTTGCATATGTTCCGCCGCCGATGACCATCGGCATGGTCTTTGTGTCAAAGGTAACTTCCTGATATGCCTCAAGCAGGGATGCAACAAGCGGTGAATTCGGATCGAAGAAAAGCGGTTCAACGGTGGAGAGAATTTCGATTTCTCCGCCTTCGTCTTCCAGACGGTCCTTCATCATTTTCACAACCTGCTTTGAATGCAGAGTGACCGGGAAACGGATATCGATCGAGCCTTCAATGACGCCGTCCTTCATGGAGATCACGCCGTTGTTCAGCGTCAGAGGGCCGTATTCATCAGAGCACTTTGCACCGACGCTCTTTCCGTCATATTCAGTTCCGAAATGCGAGCAGTAGAAATCAACAAACGGATCCTGATAGCCGGCCTCTTTCAGACCGCACATCAGATAGGAGATGGCATTTGTGCCAAGCTCCGGTGTGCTGGCATGAGCCGCAACGCCTGTCAGTGTGATCTCAACCGTATTCTCACCGTCTTCAATGCTGTATTCGAGATTGTTGTTATTGAAATAGTCTTCAAGCATCTTCTTTGAGAAACTGCAGCGGTCGACTCTGATTGTGCACTTGGGACAGACAACATTTCTTGCAGTGCCGCCTTCAATTGCACGGATTCCTGTCTTCTTTGAGCGGTAGACTGCGGCTACCATTCCCTTTTCACCATGCACGCCGGGGAAATCTCCGTCCGGTGTGAAGCCATAGTCAACCGAGCCTTCCTTCTCAACATAGTGAGCCAGGCACTTTGAACCTGTTTCTTCATTGGTACCCATAATCAGACGGATACGCTTTTTCACATCAACGCCAAGATCACGGATGACCTTGAGAGCAATCATGGATGCAACGATCGCACCTTTGTCATCGCTGACGCCGCGGCCGTACAGAACACCGTCCTTTTCACACATCACAAACGGATCCGTGTCCCAGCCGTCTTCTTTCCTTGCCGGCACAACATCAAGATGGCCGACAATTCCGATCAGCTGACTGCCTTCGCCCATTTCCGCATAGCCGGCATAATTGTCGAGATTGACAGTTTTGAAGCCGTCTTTTTCAAGCATCGAAAGAGCTGTTACAAGAGCTTTTTTCGGACCTTCGCCAAACGGTGCATCTTCCGTTGGTGTTCCCTCAACGCTGTTGATCGAAACGAGCTTTCCGAGCCTTTCGATGATTTCATCTCTGTATCCTTCTACCATAGATCTGACATCCATGTTCAAAACCTCCATAAATATGTTTCTAATTATACTGCTTTTCAGTCCAATTTAATATCAAGACGAACCGGACAGTGATCGCTTCCTGTTACCTGATCCAGAATTGCTGAATCTTCGACAAGATCCATGATTCTGTCTGATACAAGGAAGTAGTCAATCCGCCAGCCGATGCCTTTGGCTCTTGAATTGAAACGGTAGCTCCACCATGAATAGCGGACAGTGTCGGGATACAGCTGCCGGAAAGTATCTTTGAAGCCGCTTGAAAGCAGTTCGCTCATCTTTTCGCGTTCTTCATCCGAGAAACCGGCGCTTTTGTGATTGGAATCAGGATTGCGGATATCGATTTCTTCATGGGCAACATTGAGATCGCCTGTATAAATCACCGGCTTTGTCTCATCCAGTTTTCTGAGATGTGCTTTCAGCATCTCCTCCCACTCACAGCGGTACGGAAGTCTTAGCAGTCCTTCTTTGGAGTTGGGTACATAAGCTGTCACAAACCAGAAATCGGGATATTCCAGCGTGATGACTCTGCCTTCTTTTGTCGTATCGCCTTCGATTTCATAATAAACATTCAGCGGTTCTTTTTTTGCATAGACCAGCGTGCCTGAATAGCCTTTTCTTTCAGCGCTGTTCATATAGCGGTGATATCCTTCAAATTTCATGGAATCATCCATCTGATCCGGCTGCATCTTTGTTTCCTGGATTGCAAACAGATCGGCATCCATTTCATTGAAGAAATCCGCAAACCCCTTTTTCATGCAGGCTCTGAGGCCGTTGACATTCCACGATACAAGCTTCATGATCTGGCAATCTTTCTGCATGCATTGCAAAGCCACTGCCTGTCTGATTCATTCAGAAGATCCTTCAGCTTTTCATAAACCATCGCATGATAGTCATTGATCTGATCGATCTCTTCATCATTCAGATATTTCACATCAACTGCATCAAGATCATACGGGCAGTATGTGACATTCTCAAATGCCAGGAACTGGCCGTAGAAATTCTTTGTGCCCTTGACGACAAGAAGCTCATTTTCGATACGGATGCCGATTTCATGAGGCAGATAGATGCCCGGCTCATCGGTGACGATCATACCCGGTTCAAAACGTTCGCCTTCTGTCTTTCTCGGCAGTCCCCATCTGATGCCATGAGGGCCTTCATGAACGCTTAATACATGACCGACGCCATGGCCTGTGCCGCACTGATAGTCGATGTCCATCTGCCACATCGGTCCTCTGGCAAGAATATCAAGATTGACACCGGCAGTTCCATAGAGGAACTTTGCTCTGGCAAGAGCGAGATGTCCCTTGAGAACCATGGTGTAGTATTTCTTTTCGGTTTCACTCAGTTCATCGAGTGCGATTGTTCTGGTGATATCGGTTGTGCCGTCCTTATAGGTTCCGCCTGAATCAACTAACAGCACGCCTCTTGGCTTCACCATTGCGAAGTTGTTTTCATCAGCTGAATAATGCATCATTGCGGCATTTGCCTGATAGGCACAGATTGTATGGAAGGAAGGTTCAATATAATCTTTCTGTTCGCCTCTTCTGTCATACAGATAGTTCTGTGCAGAAAGCTCGCTCATATCGCCCTTTCCGACATTTTCCTTGACCCAATGGATAAACTGAACCATGGCAACGCCGTCTTTGACATGGGCATTCTTCAGATTTCTGATTTCAGTGCTGTTTTTGATTGCTCTGAACATCGTGATCGGAGAAGTCTCATTGATGATTGAATTGTCTTCGGCAAGGCTTGCATAAAGATGTGTATTCAATTGATTCATTGAAGCCCATATCTTCTTGCCATGGAGCTTGGCAAGATCTTTTGCCAGCTGATCATAGCCTTTCAGAGTGACTTTGTTGTCCCTGAAATATGTCTTCAGCTTTTCATCAACCTTTTTGAGATTGACATAATAGCTGACCGATCTCATCGTGACCATCGCAAATGCATAGACAACCGGCGTGCAGGCAATGTCATTGCCGCGCACATTGAGCATCCAGCAGGGATCTTCAAGTGCAGTAAGCACGAGCACATCCGCATTCTTTGCCTTCATTGCTTCACGCACACGGGCAATTCTTTCTTCTGTACTTTCACCGGTCCATTTTTTGGCGAGTGTGAAAAGCGGCTCAAGCGGCATCGAAGGTCTTTCTTTTCCCCAGACCTCTCCCGCCAGATCAAACTCTGTCACAAGCTTTGCTTTTTTATATGCAAGTCTGCGCTTTAAGCCAAGTGATACGGCAGCCGATACAACCCGTCCGTCATAGCCCACACTGCCGCCTTCCTTCACGGCATCCACCAGGAAGTCCAGTGCATCCGGAACACCTTCCTGACGCATGCGCATCAGTTCGACGCATGTTCCCTTCAGTTCATTTTCAGCCTGTGTGAAATAACGGCCGTCAGTCCATAAACCGGCAAAGTCTTCAGTGATGATGACACATCCTGCTTCGCCGGAGAAACCGGAAATAAATGATTTGCACTGAAAATATTCAGCTGTATATTCCTGGGAAAGATGATCATCTTCATTGGGAATGTAGTAAACATCAATTCCCTTTTCGCGCATCAAAGTGCGCACAGCTTCAATTCTTTCATTTACATTCATGAAATTCACCTCTATATACCCGTCAATTATACCCGTTTCCGATATCATTTTCATCTGACTTCATCCGCATGCAGTATTTATGTTGTTTGAACTCTCTGCGATTTGAGATAGAATATTTCCTGATAGGGGAAAGCGCATGGCATCTGTAAACAAGACTTTTTCAATTGCGAATATCTCAATTCAGGCAAGCGCCGATACCGTCGAAAAGAAAGTCGGATCGCTGAACGGCGTCAGAAACGTTCAGGTTACCATCTCAAGCAACACAATGGATGTCGAATATGATCCGGAAGTCATTGATGAAAGACTGATCATTCAGGCTGTGCGTGATTGCGGCTATGAAGCCTATACAAAAGAAATCCCGACAGTCGGAGAAGAACCGGATGCTCAGTCTGATCATGTCCTGCTTTCGAAGAATCTGATCATTTCATTTGCCTGCGCGGCTGCCATCGGAATCCTGCACTTTGTGCCGCTGTCCTTCTGGCCATGCGTATTGATTGCACTGTTCTGCTGCTACAACAATTTCGGAATGATCCAGGAAGCCTTTGTGGAACTGGCATCCCTGAAAAAACCGGGAGCCGCTTCCATCCGCCTGCTCGCATTTGTCATATGCCTTTCTGCAGCGCTGGTGACCGGCCTCAAAGAAAATGCACAGGGAACGCTTTATCTCTTTACCGGATGCTCGATTCTCTTCTTCTCAGCTCTTGAAAGAAAGCTCATCGAGCTCAGCCGGATTGCGGCAGCGCATTCTGTATCGGAAATCAAGGACTCAATGCCGAAAACCGCCTCTGTCTACCATGACCGTCATGAGCGGATTGCGCCGGTTGCGGAAATTCAGGAAGATCAGATCATCATGATCCGTCCTGATGATGTCATACCGGCCGACGGCAGAGTCATCCGCGGATTTGCGACCATGAATGAATCAGCGCTCACCGGTATGGAAACGCCGATTGAGAAAAGCGAAGGCTCTTATGTATATGCCAATTCAGTCTGCCTTTCCGGTTCGGTTGAAATCAAGGCAGAGCGCACCGGCAGCGCAACTGCCATGATGCGCCTGGCTTCTCTTGCTGAAAAGACAGCTTCCGATGATTCATTCCAGTCACCGTTCAAAAGCTTCGGCAGATATCTGCTTGTCTATATCATCATCGCCGCCATCATCGCAGCAAGCGGCTGGCTGTTTTCAGGAAAAGACATCCTGTTCGCACTGAATGTGCTCTTATGTGTATTATGCTCGGCATCACTCAGAACACTGGCACTGTCTTCTGAAAACGAAGTCATGAGTGCCGCTACGGAAGCGATGAAGAGGCATGTCATCTTCCGCAGTGTGGAAGCTCTGGAAATGTGCGGCAAAACCGATTATGCCGTCATTGAGAGCCCCGGTGCAGTCATCGATGAAGAACTCACTGTCACCGACTTCATCCCGGCCTCAGACATGAGCAAGGGACGTCTGGAATATATCGCATATGCCCTTGAAAGCAGAAGCGACAGACCCTTCGCAAAAGCGATCACACGCTACCTGCGCTCACGCCGCATGGAAGCCACCGACCTGGAAGAATTCACCCGTCTTTCCAGAAGAGGAAGACATGCTCTGCAGTCATTGAGTTCATATCGTTCCTACACATACGATGAAATCGTCGTCAACAATATTGAGCATTCCGAATGGGAAGATCAGATCAGTTCACTCAGAGAAGAAGGTAAGCGGGTATTGATCTTTACCGAAAATGATGCCGTCATCGGGATCATCGCCGCCGCGCATCAGATCATTCCTGACGCAAAAGGTGCACTCAAAGAGCTTGAGAAAAACGGCAGCGAAGTTTATCTCTTCACCGAAGGCAGCGAAGATGAATCACGTGTCCTTGCCGAAAAGCTTGAGCTTGAAAATGTCTTCTTCGACTATACAAAAGAAGAAAAGGAAAGCCTGCTGGCCTCCCTTGATCAGGAAGATACAATCACCACCTACATCGCAGCCGATCCGGATCAGATCTCAGCGGAAGACATCGACATTGTTACCGCCATCAATACAGGCGCCGAGCCGACTGCCGCCGAAGCCGGAATCTGGCTGACCAGAAACAGGCTTTCGGATTTCGTCTATGCATTCAGCCTCTCGAAGCTGCTCAATGAGCGCATCGCCCGCAAGCAGATGTCCATTCTCATCTATCATGCGATCGCGGTCGTTGTATTTGGCTTCCTGTTACCGGCTGTACTGCCGTTCTCATTACCGCCGGTGATTGCATTAGCCTGTGCACTCTGTGCTCTGCAATTGGTCATCCATCCGAAAGAAACAAACTGAATCACCATCTGAAAATCAAGACAGGATCATCGCACTCCTGTCTTTTTTCGTATTATTCCATATGCTTCAAGCCGGCATAAACTGATTGAAAAAGACGGCAGTCTTTTCGGATCTGCCGTCTTCATTTCATTTGGTCTTTATTCTTATTGTGCTGAGATTGTGACGCTGAGTCTGCCGCCGTCATAGCTGTCATTTCCTTCCGGATTGA
>JAUNEN010000078.1:0-123 GCA_030525525.1 Erysipelotrichaceae bacterium | reverse complement strand
CGCCGAACGCTTCTTTGAGGTCTGTGTTATTGGTTCTGTCGGGATCCGGTTCAGTCTCTTCTGTATCAGAGATTGTGACGCTGAGTCTGCCGCCGTCATAGCTGTCATTTCCTTCCGGATTGA
>JAUNEN010000161.1:3464-3814 GCA_030525525.1 Erysipelotrichaceae bacterium | reverse complement strand
ATTGCACCAAGCTCGACAGTCAGGGCAAATGTATGCTGAAAAAGAACCGACAAATTCCCGGCAATACTCATACGCAGCTATCCCTTCTATTGTCAGGTTTTCAGGTCTTTCAATATTTAGACGCATGTAAGGTTTTTCCATCTGGATAGCATGGATTTCATTTCGCCGGACGGTTGTTTGGACGAATTCAAGAAGAATGGGGTCGAATGGAATATTATGGTGTCCGAAATACTGCAAAATCTTACTGAGTGCGATACTTCCACCCTTGAGATTCTCTGTATCATTGATTAGCCGCTGGATCTGACGTTTACTGATACAAAATGTGTTGGCCATTTCTTCCATATTTTTGA
>JAUNEN010000161.1:2997-3454 GCA_030525525.1 Erysipelotrichaceae bacterium | reverse complement strand
TGGTTTTCATGTAGATAGCGAAGTAGATATGCCGAAAGTTCAGTATCTCTATCCATAGGCCCCTCCTTGGTGCATATTACTATTTTACCGGAAACATCCATCAACTGAAAAGAGACACATTCGTCATCCTTGGCGACACACTGCATATAGAAAAACCCGCCCTCGCGAGCGGGTTTCAAAGCTTATTGGAAATCTCTATCCTCATCAGCAAGAACACCACAAATTCTAAGCATTCTTTGAAGAGTGTCTTCTTGACAAAACTGTGCAAATTGAGCCATTTGATTCAGAAAAGTATTCTTCTGGATTTTTTCGTCTATGATTGTAGGAGCATTCGGAACACTGCCTTCAACAAAATACTCAATAGGGGTATTTAATAAAACACTGATTTCAGACAGGCGCTCCAGATTGATTTCACGCTCACCGCGCTCCAAGCGACCATAGTGCGCAACGGACATCT
>JAUNEN010000161.1:0-2987 GCA_030525525.1 Erysipelotrichaceae bacterium | reverse complement strand
ACGTGCAGCCCGAATATGCCGCCCGATGATTTTATAAGAAACCGCCATTGCGTCACCACCTCTCTGCCTATATAATAATATTTTACCGAAGAGAGATGATTTCTGACAGCAACCAATAACGTGCGCAGTAGCCATATAAGGTCATTTTATGCTATAATTCAAGTAATAAATCTTCACTTATAAGGTCAGTTTTATTGGAAAAATGACCTTGGAAGGACGTCTAATGTGTAGTTCAGAAAAGAAATGGCTTAAAGAGCAACTAGCAGATACAGATTATTTATATTCAGAAGCAGAACTGGAATCTATTATCAATCAAGAGTTTTTTGGTGCCTCAGAATATGCAGACATGGAGGTGATTGATCTCGCCTCTATGCGTCTGGCAAAAATTCGTGGTCTTTCCGCCAATGAGCAATTCTCTATTACAGCAAATTCTGCATTAAAAAAGCTGCTTGACTCATTTGGTAAGGAATAGCCCACCACCTTTTGTGCCAAAGGTAGTGGGCTGTGGTTACAACTCCCTGTTTTTTATTTGGTCAATATTGGCGGAAAGCCATATTCCATCTCTTATACCCATATGATACATATATTCGTATATAGAAATATCTGCGCCGCGTACCGCGTTAATAAGAGTATCTAAATCCTCTGGCTCCATGTATTGTGAGGCATTATCTATTAGATGTTTTATTGATTGCTTGCTCTGAAGATAATCAGGCTGCTTTTCAGCAATGCCTGTTAATTGTTCCACGCGTTTTTCAATAAAGGAATTCAAATAAGATTGCAAAGTATACTCAATTTCATTTGCCATGATGTAGCCTCCTTGTATTGCGCAAACACCGATCAGAAAATGCCCGCTGACAGTCATTTTGACCGCCAGCGGGCATAGTTATGTCGGACAAAATCCATGGAATAGTTCCTTGGGAGAAATTCGCTCTTGCAAGCAATATCTCGCAATGCCAATCATAACATTTTCAACATCCCGTCCGGAGTATTTTCCACTATACAATCTTAGCAACGCTCTGTAAGAGATACCTGTCCCAGCAGCCATGGCTCTCTTGGATGAAAAAGTGTTGCATAAAAAATACTCTGTCATATGAAGCGCCAGACGCACATCCATTTTCAGTTATGATGCTTCGTCAGCCCAAAGGCCTTAGAACATTCCATCGCCAGCAGCGGAACAAAGATCAGACCCAGTGCGATGGCGTAGCACTTGCCCGGCAGAGCGATCAGGCCGAACATGCCGGACAGGGGCGTGAATACCACCAGCAGCACAAGAAGCAGAGATGTGAGCGCAGCCATGTTCAGCTTGCGGTTGGTGAACGGGCCGATTTTGAACAGGGAGTGTTCAGAGCGCATATTGAACGCCTGCACGACCTGCGTAAGAGCCAGCACGATAAATGCCATCGTCTGTCCGCCCGCAAGCTGACCGGTCATCTTTTCGCCGAGCCAGAAGGCAATCAGCGACAGCGTACCGAACATGATGCCCTGAATGACGGTGCGCACGCCGAGACCGTGGGCGAAGATGCCTTCATCCTTGGGCTTCGGCTTCTGCTCCATGATATCATCCTCGACAGCCTCCATACCCAGTGCAATGGCGGGCAGGCTGTCGGTGACGAGGTTGATCCACAAAAGCTGCATGGAAAGAAGCGGCGTCTTATGCCACAGCAGCATCGCCATGAACACCGTAATGACTTCGCCGATGTTTGTTCCCAGCAGGAAACCGACTACCTTGCGGATGTTGGCATAGATGCCGCGTCCTTCCCGGACGGCGTCCACGATGGTGGCAAAGTTGTCATCGGTCAGTGTCATATCGGCGGCACCCTTGGCGACGTCCGTGCCGGTGATACCCATGGCACAGCCAATGTCGGCGGCTTTGAGTGCAGGCGCGTCGTTTACGCCGTCGCCGGTCATGGAGACAACCTGTCCCTTGCGCTGCCATGCCTTGACGATGCGGATTTTGTTCTCCGGCGAAACGCGGGCATAGACAGAAATTTTATCTACCTGCTTGTCCAGTTCGGAGTCGGTCATGGCGTCCAGCTCTGCGCCGGTGATGGCGCGGTCGCCCTTTTCCAGAATGCCCAGCTCCTTCGCGATGGCAGAAGCCGTGACCACATGGTCGCCAGTGATCATGACAGGCTTGATGCCAGCCTTCCGGCAGGTCTTGACGGCTTCCTTCGCTTCGGGACGCGGCGGGTCGATCATTCCCACGAGGCCCATGAAGGTAAGATCCTTTTCAAGCGTATCGGGTGTGATCTCAGCAGGCATTTCATCCAGTTCACGATAGGCAATGGCCAGCACACGCAGTGCGTCGCTGCTCATTTCATCGTTTTCGCGGCGTGCGGCCTTCATATCTCCGGCAATACAGCGGGGAGCCATGACGTCGAATGCGCCCTTTACGATGGCAACCAGCTTGCCGTCGATCCGGCAGATGGTGGTCATGAGCTTTCTGTCGGAATCGAAGGGAATCTCCCCAAGGCGCGGATACTGCTTGTTCAGTTCGTCCTTGGGCATGCCGTTCTTATGGGCAGCCAGCACAATGGCGGTTTCGGTAGGATCGCCGATGTGCTTTTCTTCTGTGCCATGGAAAGAAACCGAACCGTCGCAGCAGAGCGTTCCGTATCGGAGCAGCTCGCGGACGCCTTCGGAATTTGCAGTACTGATTCCCTCCGTCAGTTTGCCCTGATCCAAATAGGCGCGAACCAGTGTCATGCGGTTCTGTGTGAGCGTACCGGTCTTATCCGAACAGATGATGGATGCGCTGCCCAGCGTTTCCACAGCGGGAAGGCGGCGAATAATCGCGTTTTTCTTGACCATGCGCTGCACGCCGATGGACAGAACAATGGTCACGATTGCAGGCAGACCCTCGGGAATTGCGGATACTGCAAGCGAAACAGCGGTCATGAAGATCTCCATAACCGGGATGCCGTTCACAAGACCGACCACAAAGATGATCGCGCAGGCAGCCAGCGCCAGAATACCGAGATACTTGC